>JANOEF010000404.1:0-3991 GCA_031413075.1 Acidobacteriota bacterium
GGGCGGAAAGCCTGGGCAAGGAATGAAACCCGAAGGTTTTAACCCCGAAGAAATGCGTCAGTTGATGTCGGCCAAACAACTCGGAACTTTATCGGCCGAACAAAAAGCAAAGCTTGATGGAATCGAAGCCAACCGCCAGCAAATGATGGAAAAAAGAAAAACCGAGATGGGAGCCAGAAAAACCAAAATGGAACAAACACATCAGGAATTCTTGAACATCTTTACGCTCGAGCAACGCAAACAACTAGAGCAAATGCGGGCCGAAAAAGCCAACCAAAGGCAGGAAAGAATGAAGCAAAATCAAGAACGTCGTCCAGGCGGCATGATGCAAAGAGGGCCAAAACCGGCGACCCCTCCGACTAAACCAAATGAATAATTTGATTTGAGTCTAAAAACTAGAAGAGACGCGATTTTTTTTGAGTCGCGTCCTTTTTTATTTGGGAAGATTGAAAAACTGGGGCTTTTTGGTTTATCGTCAATTTGATTTTCAGAATTTAGATTTTGTCTTCAACCACCGGTGGCTTATTTGCATTTAATCTTCGCGGCATAAGCCCCAATGCACAATTTACAATGGACAATGGACAATAAATAAAACCCTAAAACCAAAGTGACTCAACTATTTGCAAACTTTTCTTGATTTTCAATCTGTTGCAAAACTTTTGCTGACCTGCTTATTTACATTTTGTTTTCCGCCCTCATTCATGTCGCTCTGGGTGTTTATCTGCAAATTTTACCGAAAACCTGGCGCAACGTTTTGCAAATGTTCGGCTCAATGCAATTAATCCTGGCCAGCGGATTGCTGATTTGGGGTTTTGTCAGCGAAACTTATTTTCTCAAAACCTTTTCTGATCTGAGCCGTTTCGGAATTTCTCTGTTGCTGGCCGGTATCGGATTTCATCTGATCGGAGGCTTTCTTGTCCATCATGAACGATAACTTAAAACTAATTCACCATTTCTACAACTCTTTTAGTCAGCGCGATTACAGGGCAATGCAGGAATGTTACGCGGAGCAGGCGACCTTTTCGGACGAGGCCTTTGTCAATCTCAATTCGGCCGAGGTTAAAGCAATGTGGGAAATGCTGATTTCACGGGGAAAAGATTTGCAGATTCGTTTTCAGAATGTTACGGCGGATGAAAAAAGCGGCTCGTGCGAATGGATTGCCAATTACACTTTTTCGCAGACGGGCCGACGGGTCGAAAATCACATCAAGGCTAGTTTTGAGTTTGAAACCGGCAAAATCGTCCGGCATCTTGACCAATTTGATTTTTACCAATGGTCAAGTCAGGCTTTGGGATTGACCGGAAAGTTGCTCGGCTGGACCTCGTTTTTGAAAAATAAAGTGCGAAAGACGGCGATGAAAAATTTAGCGGATTTTATGAAGAAAGTTTCTTCATCAAGTCTTTGACTAACTCAAATTTTGACAGTTCCAGATTCTTTTTCAAGATTTTTTCAAGCGGCACCAGGTTTATTTCATAATTCAAAAGCAAGACTTCAATATCATTTTTGTAACGCAAAGATTTAGTCAGTAAATATTTGTCGTCAAACAATTTACCGTTCAGATACAAATCTGCCCAGGCGTAGAGTTTCATCAAAACTAAACCTTCGACGGTAGCAATAAAAAATGAACCTTCCCGATAAGTTCTTTTTTGAGAAAAACCTTTTTTGACATAATTAAAAATTGTGTTATCGGTGAATAAAAAATCAACTTTCAACCCATCCAATGTTTCGCAATTGGCAAAATTGTCGTCAGTTTCCAAAACATTCAGCGAGGCTGAAATTTTGTTAAAATCTGCTCTTGAAATAATCAAATCTAAATCTTGGGTATTGCGGTCTTGCATATACGAGAGCAACGCAATCCCACCGACAATAACAATTTCAATGTAGTTTTGGGCTAAAAGTTTTAGAAAATTATCAACACTTTTTGGTAAATTGTCAGGATTCATTTTGTAACCGTCCAACCAATTTTGAGTATTAAAAGCATTGGCAGAATAGATGATTTCTTTGATCCCAACAGTATCTGTTTCTTTGCGCTTGCCAATAAGGGTGTTCATCACAAAATCATTTTATCACAATTGATTTTCTACTCTTACGCCTTGGGCAATTTTATCTCAAACTTGGTGCCTTTGCCTTCTACGGATGCGACTTCAATGGTGCCGTGATGCTCGTCCACGATGCGTTTGACGATGGCGAGTCCGAGTCCCGTCCCCGTCTCTTTGGTCGAAAAATACGGTTCAAAAATCTTGGGCAGATTTTCGCCGGAAATTCCTTCTCCGGTGTCTGTCACCTCTATTTTTATTAAATTATTTTCGTCCGGCGAGATGATCACATTGAGACTGCCGCCGTGGGGCATGGCCTGGACGGCATTGAGAAAAAGATTATTAAAAACCGAGCGCAAAACTTCTGAATCGGCCAAAACTATCGAAGCATTTTCGTGTTCGATGACCGAAAGTTTAATGGCTTGCTCTTCGGCCTGATGTTCGACGATATTTAGTGAATTATCAATCACCCGGCGCACATTAGCCGGTTGTAAATCCAGTTTCAACGGGCGCGAATAACGCAGGAAGTCCGAGACAAGCTGATTGATTCGACTGACTTCGGTTTTCAATTGCGACGTCAGTTTTTCAAAAGTTTCAGCTTGCTTTTCATCCTCGGGAATAAATTTTGCCCGGAGTTGGTCGAGAGTTAAATTAATATAATTCAGCGGATTACGGATTTCGTGAGCAATGGCGGAAGCCAATCGGCCGACGACGGCGCTTTTCTCAACCTCTTTCAGTTTGGTTTCCAATTCCTGTTTTTTCTCCAGTTCGGCGGTCATTTCGTTAAACCGGGCCGCCAGTTGACCGAGTTCGTCGGTCCGTTCCGATCCTCTCACCCGGACCTGAAGATCGCCGGCCGCAACTTTTTTGGCGGCGTTTGAAAGCTGGGCAATCGGGCGGGTAAATCGCCAAACCAGCAAAATCGTCACCAGGGTTGAAATCAGCAAAATCCCCAGCGTATAAACCAAAGGTTGCGCGGCTCGCCAAAAAGCTTCCCGTTTGTCATTTTTGAGAATGATCATCACATACCAACGCCCCTGGTCGGTCTCAACCGGAATGGCGTGAGCTTCGCCTTCGCTTGAACTATTCGAAATTTCCGTATTTGGAAAATTATTTCGGTCATTGCCTAAACGATTAGCATTGACTAAAAGCGGCAAATCGTTGATGTCTTTCAGCTTTTTGTAAACCGTTTCGCTTTTTTCATTCTGTGTCGGAAGATAGTTTTCGTTCAGGCAATCGTAAACTTCCCAATTTTTATTGATGACGATGATGTCTTTGATTTGATTGATGGTGGTCGCATCATAGGCCTGATCTTCGCGTTTAATAAAATCGCGCATGCGGTCGCTAGCCGACAATCCGTTGAACCCAAGCGAAACTCCGGCTACCAAAACCTGTTGCTGCACCTCGCGCAAACGCTCGTTTTGCCGCTCGGTTTCCAGATTCAAATAATATTGAACAAAAAGCGTGGCAATAAACAAAATTGCTAAAATAATCAATAACCGAACCCGAAATGTTTGAAAGAAGCTCATTCTACTTATCTCCTGCGGGAAGAGCAGTTTTATTATTAAGGAAAAGGGGTTTTCTATCGCGTTAGTTGCGCCAATCTCGCAGAAAGATTGTAAATCAATATAGCTTCAGACGTCAGCAAATAAATTAAAACATTTTTCGCCGGGAGCACAGGTCACGGAAAGCGGCGTAAAAGTGTTGACATCAAATCAATTTGAATTTCGGTCGAGACTTCTTGAACGCTCTCGCGTTCAGCACGCCGGGGATGTGTGCGCTCCCAGTTATTAACTTTCTTTTTGTAAATTTAGTTCCCAACTATTCTACAAGAATATTACTCGACTTCCCTTTCGCCGGGAGCGCAGGCATCCTTGCCTGCACGTCGCGTGAGCGGCGTAAAAGTGTTGACATTGAATCAACGGGATGCACCTGCATCCTCGGCGTGCTACGT
>JANOEF010000405.1:0-13661 GCA_031413075.1 Acidobacteriota bacterium
CAACTCGTCAGCCTTTGGCGAGAGCAAAACCAGCTCATCATTTTTCCACAGTTTGCCCCTTTTGCTGTCGAATTTAAATTCGGCAAACTCATATAAACCGTTGATTTCATTACCCATAATCGCTTTGAGAATTCTTTTGAGAATTTTTGAGCCAAACTTTGAGGACAATTTCTGCAAATAAACTTTATCCTCGAAGTCAACCCAACACAGCAGATGTAAAAACAAACTGATGCTGAATTTTACTATAAAAAATAATTTAGGAGAAAAGAAAAATGTTAAACAGAAATTTAATCGCAATCATAGTCGTAATGTTGGGTTTAGTAATGGCAAGCAGTGCTTTCGGGCAACGTGGTGGAACAGGCAAGCGTCCTGACAAAAAGAATCCTGACTTCAATAAGAATGAGCATATTATCAAACCGATGTATGTGGCAAACCAAGAAGAATATATGGCGGGTGGAATCGCGGATATTCGCGGCGGAACTCGTGATTTGAAAGAGAGTTTCGAGCAAAATTCAAATGCCAGAACGAAACGAAATAATTCGGTGCCAAAACCAAACGCGCAAATCACGCACGATCCCGAATTTGAAGCTATGGTCGGACGCAAACAAAATTCGACCAAAACTGTTTCGCAAGTAATCACATTTCCCGAAAGTCATCTCCAAAGTCCGCGTGATGTTGCTAGCGGACAGGTGACAAGTATTCAAGAAGTTTATGAAGCAAAAGGCGGGACATTAATCAAATCCCCGCGTGGTGCTGCGACCGGACAAGCAACCGGAAAAAGACAACATAAACCTATCTAACGCCAAGACTTAGGCGACACCGCAACGCACGAAGTCGCACACAAACAACGAAAGAGAGGAAAGAACTAATGAGATTAAGTTGGGATGAGGGCGGTTTATCGCCGCCCGACCAAATCTAAAAAAAAGGAGAAAAAAGAAATGAAAAACTTATCCGCAATCATATTCGCAATCATATTTTTAACAATCGCAGGCAGTTCCAATGTTTTGGCAGATTCCTGCAAAAACGTCAAATTCACGGTCAGAAATGACCGCAACGGCGACATCGAAATCAGAAAAGTGTCGTATTTTAATCAAAATGAAAATCGCTGGCAGGATGAAGATGTACCAAACACCTTGATTTTGCGCGGTCAAACCAAAACCTTCGGCAAAGAAGATTTGGGCGATTCGGAAGGCGACAATATTACCAAATTAAAATTTGTCTATGAAGATAAAAACAGTCGTGACACGCGGGAAAGTGCAGTTTTTATGCCGACTTCGCCAAGGTGCGTAGCCGAAAAGAATTTTGGATACGGGCAAGGTTGGGCAATTACCGGCTCGTCTCCGGTCAAAGAAGCTGACGGATTTTTGAGTGGTGATGCGTGCAAAAATGTCGTCTTTAATTATACAAATGGTCGTTCAGGCGAAATTAAAGTCAAGAGCGTCAAATATTACAACCGCAATTCGGGTGATTGGAAAACCGAAGATGTGGCGAATGAAATTACTTCGCAAGGTGCAAAAGGCGCAACCAACACTGATGATTTGGGCGACGCGGAAGGTGATGATATTACCAAAGTTATTTTCATCTACGAATACAAATCAACCCAACGAGGCGCGAATTGGACTGACCCAATCGAAAGCAAAATTTTTGTGCCAACAGACCCTAAATGTCGTGAAGGGAAAGTTTATGGATTCGGTCAAGGTTGGACTATCGGTAACGAAATAAATACTGAAGATACTGGTGATTCTGCCTCTTTGAACACGGACAAATTTGAACCGAAAACTGGCGTTATTGACCCAATCAAACAAGCAGGAGGCGAAGTAAAACCAATCGCCTACAAAACTCCGACCGCAACTAAATCTGCTTCGTTGATTTATTTTAACTATGGCGAAAATAGCGAATTTACCAAGTTTTTCCAGGATACTTTGCACGTCAAAAAAGCAATGGAAGGTTATCAAAGAGTTGTTTTAATCAAACCAAACGACTTGCCGAGCTGGGCGGATTTAAGCGAGGCGGACGAAAAAAATGCGGATCTTATCTTGCCGCCGACTAAAGACAATTTCTTTAATCAGATCAAAGACTTAGCCGCCAAAGGTTATTACATTGACATCTACATTTTTTCACACGGTTGGAACGACCAATTCGGACCCAAAAATAATGATAGTCAAGTAATTACCGCCGCCGATATTACCAGCCGTTTGTCAAAATTCAGCACGATGTTCACGGCAATGCCAATCCGAACCATTTGGGGAACAAATTGTTACGGCAGCACTTTGGCAACCGAATGGCACAGCATCGGCGCAAAAACCGTAGCAGGTGCAAAATATGTCAACTTTTATCCGAATTCTTACGGAAATTTTATCGGTGATTGGAACCAAGGAAATGTCAGTTTTAATAATTCGGTCAGCGGTTCTGATACGGCTTTAGTTCGCACAGCAGTTCAAGCCTACATTACGGCAGATGCGATGACAACGCGAGGTGACTGGGGCGGATGTCCTTTATTATCAGGGATTACCGTTTTAGGCAATCACGCCTGCGCCAAAGATTATTTTGTCAGCGAATGGTTGGACGCAAACGAATGGAAAAGTAGTATGAGCGGCAAAGACAATATGAACAATTCGTCAACAATGATTATCACGGGCGATAAAACTTTAACCAAAAATTCTAAGCCGAGTTGGTAATTATCAAGGCAAAAGGAAAAAGGTAAAAAGTAAAAAGTAAAAAGTAAAAAGTAAAAAGTTAGGATGTGATTTAAATTATTGAATAATCAATATCTTAATTCGCAAATAGAAAGGGCGGTGAAACGCATCGCCTTCTAATTTTGAGAACTCTTTGAGAACTTTTTGAAGACTTTTGGAACTATTCGGAGTAAGTTTTGAGACACAGAAGAGTAAAAACAAATTTGGGCGGTGAAGATTCATCGCCTTCAAAAAAAGGAGAAAACAAATATGAATAAAGCAACATTAATTAGTGGGATTATTTTAATTTTAGCTGGAATTTTTAGGGTATTAAGTTACGATGCAGATTTTGGAAAATTTTTGCTTGGAGTTGTGTTGGTGTTAATTGGCGGTATTATTTTGATAATTGCTAAGGTCAGAGGAAATTAAAACCAAAATCAAAAACCTGTAAAAGGAGAAAACCTAAATGAAACAAACAAATTCAATTATCATCGCAACCATCATCGCAACATTCGTATTATCAATGCGAATCAGGAGTTGGAAATTTCTGATGTTGAAAACAAAAGGTTTATGTCAACGGGTTTCAACCCAAAAATAAAATTAGGCTTGTAATTGGTTGATTTGTAATGCCCAATTTCAACTACTGATTCGCATTATCAATGTTCGCATTTCAACCAACTACAACCGAAGCAAGCGGCAATGCAACGCCAAGTGCTACTCCACGTAAGCGAACAAAGCCGTTGCAAATTACGAATAGACCTAAGAGTCCAAAAACAATTCAATCTCCAATAACAGGAGTCAAAACTAAGCAATCTGCAAACTTTGGGGCCGGCAATCAAATGGAAGCAAGAAAGCGAAAACGTAAAACGACCACTAGAGGTTATCAAGCAATGCCTGAACTGGATGCAAATGCGAACCGGACAAAAAGAAAGAAAAAGGGCAAAAACAAGTAAGGAGTAAAACTATGAACTATCAGATTTGTAAAAGTTGTGGGTTAGGAAACTCGCCAACCGCGCCATCGTGTCTGAGATGCGGCTTTAAGTTTTTACCATCCACCGGCCCGCCTCTCAACCAGGGAGCCCCGCCAAAAACTTTTGATACTTTAAGGGGACAGACCAATAACCCGAATGTCCCGCCCGAAAAAGGGGGCAGCAATCTTTATTTGATTCTTGGCGGAATTGCCGCTTTGGTTTTAGTTGGTGGACTATTAATCGGTGCCGTGGTTATCGGAGTTCTGGTTTATTCATCGAAGACGAATGTTGCAAAAGTTGAAAATACCGATAAAACTCGAACTCCTTATCCGGTAAATTCGAAACCGACTCCGAACGGGACAAAAAGCGATACAACCAAAACCATCTTTGGAGACGAAGAATTAGCTGCCGTTTTTACGCTAAAAAAACAGGTCGGAAATTTTACTCATCTCAGTACTTTTCCGGCGGCGAGTGATCCTTCGAAAAAGACTTTTCAAAATTCGGGCGGCGAAGCCTCCGCCATGTATAGCAGCAAAGACAAAAATAGCGATGTGGTTTATTGTATTGCCTCTTATTCTTCGAGCGAATTAGCGCAGGAAGAATTTAAAGAATTCATTGAGCGGGAAAAACAAAACGGAGCCAAAATGCTTGCGGACATTATTTTCGATCAGAAAAACCAATCAATCAATGCGACATACAAAATAGGAGTTTTAACGGTGCTGACGTTTTGCACCTGGAAACTGGAGACGGTCACCTTGTGCCATCGAATCGGAGTGCCCCAGGGAACTGCAGTATTAAATTTTCACAATAGCTGGTTTAACATCAAGTAGAAATTGAAAAGACAAAGAAGGTCAAATTTACGTTCAGTTAATTATGGTCACGCGAAGTTTATGCAAAAATTCCAGCTTAATAGGATTGAATTAAACTTTGAACTCGGAAAAACCACTATTTCTGTCATCCTTCTTCTTGAACTGGTTAAGAACTTTGAGACAATTCCCGTTCATAAAACTTTTAACGGAAGGTAAATATCTGTTTGCAACAACTAGGAAAACTATGAAAAAAACAATCTTAATTATTTGCACCAGCATTTTATTGAGCCTAAACTGATGCTTGATTTTACATTAAAACCGAAAAGGACGTAAAGAAAAATGAAAAATGTAAATGGCAACATTATAGCCAGTATCATCGCAATCTGCATTGGGCTATTTCTTGGTTTTGACCATACGACCCAAGCGAACAACAGGGCCGAATCCTTGATAGAATTTGGAGATTCGTGCCGGAACGTAAAGTTTGAAGTGAAAAACGGGCGAGATGGGTTTATTCAGCTTACAAAAGCAAAATTTTACAATCAGGATGAAAACCGTTGGCAGACAGAGCAATTACCCTCGACCATTTGCAGCAGAGGACAGATTTGCAAAACTAACGGCGATGATCTCAGAGACTCGGAGGGTGATGATATTACGAAAGTTGTTTTTGAGTATAAAACGAGGCTCCATAGCAATGATAATTGGTCGGGTCCCATTGAGAGCCAGGAATTTCGCCCCGATGACACGCCTTGTCGCGAAGGTCGAAAATACGGCAATTCCGGGTGGACGATACTCTCTAATCAATCCGTCCAATTGGATACAGACGGCTTCGGTCAGGCCTGTAAGAATATAAATTTTACCGCGTTGAACGGGATAGAAGAGAAAGAGATTCAGATTACAAAGGTAAGATACTTTAATCAAAACGAGGACAAATGGAAAACGGAAACAATTGGCGCAAACTCATGCAGACCAAATCAGACCTGCCGGATCGGTCCGGATGACCTTGCTGATTCAGACGGTGACAATATTACGCAAATTGTATTTGAATTTAAGACAAGATCCAAGTATGCCGAAGGTTGGTCCGGAGGTTATGAGAGCCAGCAGTTTCAGCCTGATAGTCCCCGATGTAGTGAGGGTCGCGAGTATGGAGCAGCGAGCTGGGTAATAAAAGCAAGCAAAGCTACATCGGCATCTGCTGATAGTGAAATTAATCGGGTTAACGATCTTTGTCGAGATGTAACATTTAAATATACGAATGGCAGGGCAAACGACGTAATTAAGGTTGAGCAAATCAAACACTTTAACAGATCATCCGGTAAATGGGTCACTGAACAGCTGAATGTACCTAAACAATGTAGTCCGGGTAAGACCTGCACGACAAAAGGCCAGGGCTTCACCGAAATTCCGATACCCGCTCCATTGCCGGCTTACGATGCAAACGATCGTCTCACTTGGGGGGGGATTCGTATTCCCAAAAAGGGGGCCGAGGATTTGCGGGATGCCCGGGGCGACGAAATAACAAAGATCATTTTTGTCTATAAATTTTTGGCGCCGTGGTCCAAGAAATGGTCCTCGAAAATTGAAAGCGAGATCTTCGAACCCTCTGATCCGGTTTGCAGCGACGGAAGAGCTTATGGAAACGGACAAAAATGGACAATCGGCGGAGGGAGTAGTGAGCAACCTGCAGTTAATCCAAACTTAACGACTAATACGCCGACACCCAAAGCTGTTAAAGTGAAGAAACCATAATCGCTCGATCAATTTAAGAAGAAAAAAAATGAAAAAGTAAATCTAACAATAATCGCAATCATCGTCGCAACATTCGTAATTTCAATGTTTGCAGTTAATCCAAACACCGCAGAGGCAATTGTTACGGTCGCTCCAAACGCGACACCGAAAACAAAAGCGAACATTTCTACAAAATCGGGACGAAAAGGGAAAGCAACGCACCCGGCAACTGTCAATCAAACTAATGGATCGACACAAAGGGCGAATCCTGCCGCAAAAATTGTCAATGATACGCCACCTCAAACGGAAGAGAAGTCGGGGATATTCGGCGAGGCGCTTGAAGGCACAGGAATTGAGAGCAAACGCCCGCGAAGAAATAATTACCAAATTACACATCTGGAGCAGATAAATTATGAATGAATCATTTACGCTGTATGATTTTATGAAATCATTGACGATAGCAGATATTGCCACGATTCTTTTGTCGCTCATCATCGGTTTGATCTGTCTGGCGGGAATTATTTTCGCTTTGATTCGTCTCAAGCGGCATAAATTTACTTCGATAATTACCACCATTTCACTTTTGCTGATGATGGTCAGCAGTATCACACTCCCAATTTTAATCATTTATTCCACCGAATCAGGCAATAAAAAAATTTCGATCGAAAGGGAAAAGGGAGTGGATGCGGCAAAAGAGGAACTTAGAAAATTTCTCAGTTAGAATAACATCCGTCCTGACAACACAAGGCTTTCACCGTTGTATGACCTGGAAACTGCGTATGAAGACAGTGGGCGTAAAATGGGTGTAAATTACAAACTTTCAACACTTTACTATTTGGGTGGATATGTTATTCAGCTTATTTTGCTAGTTTTGTTGTTGATAGCAATTTTTCAAGGACGTGCGAAAGTAACTCAGGATTAACGGAAAAATTAAAAAGAGGAGAAACAAATGAACCCAATTTTAAACGAAGAAAATAGATTTCAAGCTGATGAATCGGTCAGAATATCAGTTGAGCAAACATCAAAAGCCGCAAAGATTACGGGAATATTTGCCATTGGATTGGCAGTTTTGGCGATAATTTCAATATTTGTGCCTTTTCTCTCGGCTTTTTTGTTCTGGAACTTTTTGTTGCTTTCAGCCGCGTTAGGAATTTTCGGATTTATGGAAATAAGTTGCGGCAAAGGTTGGTTTAATAATCTTACTTGGCTGATTTCGCTGGCTTTATTATTTTTGTTATTCATTTTTGCCTTTGACTCATTCAAAAATCCGCAGTCGCTCTATTTTTATGGAGCATTTTCAATCATCGTCCCGATTTTATTGACAATTACGGCTCTAATCGGAAAAAAACTTTCTCTTGGGATAGCGTTATCACCGTTGATAATCTCTGTGTTTTTTATAATTTCAGCCACTTTTTTAAGTTCAAAAGCGTTTTATCCAGCGTTATTTTTACTGCCGATTAGTATGGGTTTTTTAGGAATAGTCATTTATTTAGCCTCAAAAGATTGAGTAAAAAGCATATCAGAAAGGAAATTATGAGCAATAAAGAGACTACAAGAATTGACCAAAATAAACCGATTATTGACTGGGCAAACCGAAATTTTCAAAATGGCTACGACGCGAAAAGGTTTAATGTAATGATTATCGGCATTATTTGGCTTATCTTTCAACTTTTGTTGAGCGTATTATTTGGGGTATTTAGCTTTTTCGGCGGAACAAGAGGCATTGATACTGATGGTTTATATTACTCCGCCATCGTAATTGGGCTTTCAGGAGTGGGTCTTTACTTTGTAATTCAGTTGAGAAGGCGGACAGTTATTTATCTGGACGGTGATGGAGTTGAAACACACGGAGGAACAAAATATCAATGGTCAGATTTATATTCGGTTAATTATGGCAACGCGAGGTTTTTAGGAAAATTCCAGCTAAATAGAATCGAATTAAACTTTGAAAATAGAAAAGCTACTGTCCCTGCAATTCTACTTCCTGAACTCGTGAGCAGCTTTGAAACAATTCCCGTTCACAAAACAAACAATGGGAGATAAAGGAAACGGATGCGGCAATTAAGAAACTTGAACAATTTGTTGCTCATAATAATATCCGTCGTGACAACGCAGAGCCTTCACCGTGGTATAACCTAAAAAGTGCGTATGAAGACAGTGAGCGTAAGACGATGATAAATTACAAACTAAGCAGGTCAGCAAAAGTTTGACGACCTTTTGAAAATCAAGAAAAGTTTGCAAATAGCTGATTAACTTGGGTTTTTGGGTTTTCTTCATTGACCATTGTCCGTTGTTAATTGTGCATTGGTGCTTAAATATAATTTTTTTTGCTCAAAAGATGTTCGAAACAGCAATTGAAAAGGTCAAATAAACTGATCTGAATGGCGGACCTAATTCCGGTTTTTGCCATTGTCAGGAGATTATTTTTAACCTCTACTTGTATAGTGCGAAAAGTCTGTTCAAAAACTATCAATCAAAGTTCTCGATACGGAAAACTTTCTCTGCATTCAAATTATTATTCCGGCGAAAAAAAATCGTGCCCGCATGATGTATTTTCTCTCCTTCAAACGCATTTAAAAGTAGCAGCGAAAATGCGGCTCAATAACAAAGAGGAGAATGTCATGAAAAACTTATTTACAGCAATAATTGTAGGAATTGCGTTGGTGGGCGTTTCGCTCGCCCATAATTCGACGCAAAAAAAGGCCGGTCAACGACAGACCGACAAGGCAGCCGAGGTCAAGCTGGCCGTGATTGAATTCAGTCCGGGACATGTCTCCGGGATGACATCCGAAGCCAAGCGACAGCTTCAGGCCAGTCTGGCGTTCGCGCTTGTGGAGAGCGACCGATTCGACGTTGTGGATGTCAGGCGGACGCGGGCCGTGTCACAGGGCGATCTCGCGGCCATCAACGGCGATTCTTCCACGACGGCGGCGGTCAAGCTCGGCCAGCGGCTCGGCGTGAGTTTTGTCCTGACCGGTACCGTGGTTGAATACACGCCGAAAGGCGCAGACGGATTTGGTCATGTAATCCTGAAGACCCGACTCATCGAGGTGGCCACCGGCAAGGTCAAATATGCGGGTGAAATTGCGCAGCGGAGCACGAGCGCAATGAGAACAAGCGGCGTCGTCGAACTGCAGACAAAGGCGGTGAAGCCCGCCATCGAGAAGCTGACAGCGACGCTTGCGGGATTGAGGCTTTGATCGCGATTAGGTTCTTGCAAGCAGACCTCTGATTGCAGACCCTTTCCAAGCTAAAGCATGAAGAGGATAAAATTTTCACAGTAGCTGGTTTAATATTAATCAAAAATTGAAAAGCAGAGAGTCGCCAAAGCCGGGAAATTTGACGACTCTCTTTCTTGATATCACTGCCATACTGATTAATCTTTATTCTTCGTCAATTTTTGCCAATTCGCGCATCTTGGAACTGACGAGATCGTAACTAAACCCTTGTCTGAGCAGGTAATCATAAAATTTTTTGGCGTCCTCACGGGTGGCGGGTTTTCCTTTCAGACGCAGACGTTTAGCGATTGCCAGGTCAATCAGTTCGGTTTCGGGCGTTTCCTCAAAAGCCTTTTCCATGGCGTTTGCGACTGTTTCTTTATCGAGTTTCTTGAGCGAAAGTTTTTGCTCTAAAAGCCGTTTGCCCATCGGTTTTTGACGTAGTTTTGAAGCGGCCAGATTTTTCGCAAAAACCTCGTCATTCAAATACCCGTAATGCTTTAATTTTTCGATTACTTCGTCAACAATTTGTTCATTGGTCCAATCTTTTTCTAACAATCTTTCGCGTAACTCTCTGATAGACCGAGCTTTATAGGTGAGCAGGTTAACCGCCCGATCAAAGGTTTTGGGACGGGCTTTTTCGGGATTTATTTCACGAGGAGTTTCGTCAGATTCTTCGCGAGGTTTGGCGCGCCAAATTCGTTTTTTGAACATATCAAATTTTAGAACGCTTTTCCGCATTTTCAAACTTGCAAATCCAAAATCTAAAACCCAAAATCTAAAATCAAGATGGATGGAATTTTGATCATAGATAAACCGGCCGATTGGACTTCGCACGACGTAGTGGGAAAACTTCGGAAATTACTCAAAACAAAACGAATCGGCCATACCGGGACGCTCGATCCTTTTGCCACCGGCGTCCTCGTGATGTTGGTCGGGCAGGCTACCCGGGTGGCTCAATTCCTGGATAAAGATGTCAAGGAATATGAGGCAACGATCCGGTTTGGTTTTGAAACTGAGACAGGTGATTTAACCGGAAGTCCAAGGTCTCAAGTCCCAGGTCCAAAGTCCGTTAAGGTTGAAGATATTAATTTAGTCTTACCTCAATTCTTAGGTCAAATCGAGCAAATTCCGCCGATGTATTCCGCTAAAAAAATTGACGGAAAAAAACTCTACGAATTAGCCCGAGAGGGTGTGGTAATTGAGCGAAAACCTGTCAGTGTGACAATTTACGAATTGGAGGTTCAGAGTTCAAAGCTCGAGGTTCAAGGTTCAAATGAAATTACAATCAGAGTTTCCGGCTCGGCCGGGACTTATATTCGCACTTTGGCCGAAGACATCGGGCGCAAAATTGGAGTGCCGTGTCATCTTTCGGCGTTGCGTCGGACGCGGGCCGGCAAATTTGACCTTTCCCAAGCGGTGACGCTCGAAAATATCGAAAATGCCAGGTTCATTTCCATGAATGAAGCCCTTTCGCATTTGCCGGAAGTTTGTCTCAACCTGGAAGAAACTAAAAAAATACGCAACGGCATGAAACTGCCGGGCAATCTAAAGACCGGTTTTGTCCGCTTGACCGATTTGGAAAAAAATTTAGCGGCAATTGGGTCGAGTGATGAATATTTTATTCATCCGAAAATCGTTTTTGTGTAAAATGGTGAAATTATGAAGAAAAGATATTTAGTAGCAGGCGCCATCGGCGGAGCCATCGGCGCAACTATTGCCTATAAAATGCTGAGCCGGGATGACCAGGTCAGTTGGGAAGATGTATTTGAAGATGTCATTCACTCGGAATATTCGCATTTTGTTGAAGTTGACGGGGCGCGGGTGCATTTTCAGGAATTTGGCGATCGGCGCCACCCGACTTTGATTCTGATTCACGGCTATACGGCTTCGACCTATTCCTGGCATAAAGTAACGATTGCCTTGGCGGAACGCGGCTTTCATGTGATCGCCCTGGATTTGCTCGGATTCGGTTTTTCAGGCAAACCAAAATGGTTCGATTACACGATTACCTCGCAAGCCCGAATGGTTTCGCGGTTTATGAATCGTCTCGGAATTGGGCGGGCAATTATCGCCGGATGTTCATACGGCGGAGCGGTGGCGGCGACAGTTGCGCTGGATTATCCCGAATTCATCGAAAAACTCATTCTGGTTGATACCATCAGCAACGATGAAGTCAAGAATCAAGCTATATTTCGGCTCGCCGGACTGCCCGGCATCGGGGAAATTGTCGCGGCTTTTTTGACCGATTCGCGTTATTTTTCCAAAATGCGGATGCACGAAACCTTAAGCAAAGATAATCATCATCTTATTACGGATGCACGGGTTGAAGCGATCATTCGCCCACTGAGCGCGGCTGACGCGCATAATTCGGCGCTGATGTCGCTCAGAAATTGGAACGCCAATCGAATCGAAGCCGACGCACATTTAATCAATCACCAAACATTGATCATCTGGGGCGAAGAAGATACGGTCGTCCCCGTTGGCAATGGTGAAAAACTTCATCAATCAATTCTTAATTCCCGAATGGTCGTCTTTCGCCAATGTGGTCACGTCCCGCAAGAAGAATATCCCGAAGGCTTTGTCCAGGTTGTCACCAATTTTTGCAATGATAAAAAGGGTAATATTGAAATCGGCGAAAATGAACGGATGCGGATGGGGGAAAATAAATAGTGAATAGTGAATAGGGAATAGGGAATAGTGAATGGTGTATAGGGAATGGTGAATAGAGGATGGAGTTCCATTCACCAATCAGCATCACCAATCACCAATCACCAATCACCAATTACCAATTACCAATCACCACTATTCACCATTCACTATTCCCTATTCCCTATTTCAATTTATCCAGTTCGATTCTTAATTCCGTGTTGGTCGGGCGTTTTTTGTAATCCGGTTCGATTTTCGCAAACAAAACTTTGCGCTTTTTGTCTAAAATATAGATCGCGGGGTGCGGAATTCCCTCGCTTCCCGTTCCAATATAGGCAGGATCGAAAAGTCCGAATTGATCAATCGTTTGATGTCCGACATCCGACAAAATCGGAAATGGTAACAGGCCTTTGCCGTCCTTGGCGATTTTTTCGCTGACGCCTTTGTTTTTCTCAGCATTATCAACACTGATGGCATAAACCTGAATCTTATCTTTGGCGGTCAAAAGCGTTCGCATTTCGGCCAACTGCCGAAGGCAAAACGGTCACCAATAGCCGCGATAAAAGACAAGCATCACGTTTTTCTTGATTTTGGAAAGTTTGACCGCTTTGCCGTTTTGGTCTTTGAGCGCAAAATCAGGAGCAATTTCGCCAATCCGAATCGGTTCAGTTTTGCTTCGAATTTGAGTTTTGTTCGACTGCGCAAACGTTGCAAAGCTCAAAAGACCGATTAATACTAAGGTTTTCAGAAACATAAATTTTTGATGTGTTATCAGAACTGTCAGGCAATTATATTTTTATTTCACTTGATTGTAAAAACTTTCTTCTTTAAACTTTCAACTGCGGGACAAATCTGAAAACCGAAATTTGAGCTAAACAGGTCAGCAAATAATTATGAGAGCTAATGAGCATTCATAAAACTCAGATAATCAGAGAGGCTTTACCTCGTGTGCAACTTAATTTTCCTTAAATATCGCGTAGCAATTATCTGAGTTTAGGAAGGTTGTAATTCATTGCATGGTCTTGGTTTAGTTGATTTTCTGTCGCGTCAGCGACAACTGATTTATCGCTGATTCAATTGTCGCTGACGCGACAAAATTACTGGTTTTTACTTCCCGTGCCTTAAAAGACACGGCTAAATTCAAATTGTCGCTCTGCGACATTTAAGGAATTAGATTTATTTTCAATAACTCAGCAACAATATTATTTTTCAAATAAAGTTGCACACAAGGTAGGCTTTTTCTTCATTGTCCATTGTCCATTGTTAATTGTCCATTGCTGCTTATGACTGATTCTTTTCAACTTTTCAAATTAGAGGACGGAACTTTATCCCCACGATGCGATGAAAAATTCCCGACCTCGCTGGCGGCCTGGAATCAAGCAGAACTGAATCTCGCAGAAACCGGAACGCATTTTGGCTTTGTTTTCAAAGGCGAATCTTTTCTAGAAGTTCCCGGCGGAAATTTCACCCTAAAAAGCGGGATGTTTTTTTGCGTCCCCGGCGAGTTTCGCGTATCCGGCGGTGAAGGGATTATCGTGACCCGAATCGGTTACCACGGGATGTTTTCTCTCGGCGGGGCAATTGAGCCGACGGGCAGACTGCGTTATATTGACG
>JANOEF010000406.1:0-2325 GCA_031413075.1 Acidobacteriota bacterium
AAAAACTTCCTTTAATGTCGCAGAGCGACAAAATGAATTTAGGCAGTTCTTTTAAGGACTGCACCAGTTGAAAAAGCAAAAATGTCGCGTGAGCGACAACTGAAAAAAGTGATTCAGTCGGAACTCCGCCACGAAAATCTTGTTTTTCTCGCCCCGGGCCTTGAAAGACAACCTTCCTAAACTCAGATAATCGCTACGCGATATTTGAGGAAATTTTTTTAGAGGAAAACCCTGTAAGGAGCCTTTTTTCGATGCCAAAAATTATCAGTATTTTAATCGTTTGTTTGGGTTTGGGTCTCTCAATCGGGGCCCAGACCATTGCCGGAAGCTGGAAGTTGACCTCGCTTATTCTCGAGGGGGATATGGCGTATGGTATCACACAGCCTGTGACTCTCACTCTCGACGAAAACGGCAGATTCTCGGGTCATAGCGGGTGCAACGATTATGTCGGACTTTATGCGGTCAAGAGCCTCAAATCGAATTTCAAGAAACCGCAGAAAATACAATTTAGCGATCTTATTTTCTGTTCGGCTAAAAAGGTTTGTCAACTGAGTTCGAATACGGAAAACGCATTTTTCCGAAGCCTCAAAGAAGGGACAACTATCATTCTGGAAAATGATGAATTAGTTATCCAAAACAAAGCCACCGTGATCGGAAAAATACTTGTCCAAAACACAATGACATTCGCCCGAGAAAATAGAGCAACACCATGAAGCCGCGAATAGATTACAAGTCCCGAAACTCTTAACTTTCAATTACTTCGACGGTTGTTTCAATCAACTTTTTCGGAATCAAGGCCGGAAAGTAAGCCATAATTTCCTCAACTTTCGGGCGGCCTCCGGCAAAACCCGTGACGGCGGGCGGCCCGGTCAAAATCAAAGGGGCGAGTTCTTTGGTAAATCTTTCAACCGCTGATTTATTTTGTCCGCGAACCCCGACGCGCAACTGGACTTCGGGAATATCGGGGGATGGCTCACCCGCCAGATGTCCGTGCGTGGCATTGACGCCGACAAATTCCGTGTGAATCAAATCAAATTCTAAACCTAGTTTTTCGAGACGTTGGCGCAGGATTTGATCGGCGGCTTTGGCTTTTTGATAGGCGTCCGGGTAGGCATAAACGAGCGTTCCGACTGCTTTCCACCCAGCCGAGTAAGCAATTGAAACTTTGTAAAATTCGGTCTTGGGATGACCTTTGATACCAAAAACTCTGACCCGATTTTCGCCGTCATCAGCTAAATTTATTGAAGTAAAATCCGCGACGACATCCGGCGTGATGTAACTTTTGGGGTCTCCCATTTCATATAAAAGCTGTTCTTTGACCGATTGAAGGTTGATCCGTCCGCCGGTTCCGTCGTGTTTGGTGACCACAAATTCAGCATTTGGGGCGGCTTCGATAATCGGAAAACCGAGGTCAGCCAAATCGGGAATATTCTGCCAGTCATATTGACAATTTCCGCCCGACACCTGTCCGCCGCATTCAATGATATGTCCGGCGATGGTGCCGGCCGACACCTTGTCCCAATCTTCAAACGACCAGCCAAATTCGTGGGCGAGCGGAGCCAGAGTCAGCCCGGTATCGGTTAGTCGTCCGCCGATGACGATTTGTGCGCCCTGTTCGAGAGCCTCGACCAACGGACCGGCTCCGATATAGACATTGGCCGATTGGACCTGGTCCCGGATAGACCAAAGGTCCTGACCGGTGTCCATATTGATCAAACTCACGCCGCCGGCCATCCATTCATCAAGCTTTGGCAAAATATCGTCGCCCTCGATAATTCCGATCTTGACCTTTAATCCTAACTCTTCAGCCACTTTTTTAACGGCCTGGGCACAGCCGCGAACATTGACGCCGCCGGCATTGGCCATCACTTTGATATTTTTTTCGACCAGGTCAGGCAAAATTTCGCGGATCAAATCAACGAAATCGCGGGCGTAACCCATTTCAGGATTTCTGGCCCGCTGTTTTTGCAGAATAGACATTGTGACTTCTGCCAGATAGTCCAGCATCAAATAATCAATCTGTCCGCGTCTTACCTGCTCGATCGGGGCGGTTAATAAATCACCCCAAAATCCTTGTCCACCGGCAATTCTGATTTTCTTTTTCATAGATAGCTGATAAAAACAAAACTAATGTTAGTAGAATTGTAAGTTATCTTAATTGAATAAACAAAAGGACTGCCAAACAAAGAAATCTCAAATGATTGATTGGCATTTTAAATCTTAGCCGGTTATTTATGTTATCCTGAAAAGTCATTATTTAAAGTCATTAAGCAGGTCAGCAAAAGTTTTACGACCTTTTGAAAATCAAGAAAAGTTTGCAAATAG
>JANOEF010000407.1:0-3704 GCA_031413075.1 Acidobacteriota bacterium
GGGATTGCCGACCCGTTCATAAAAAATTGTATGAATCTCGGAAACTTTGAGCATTCCCGAATCAAACGGTTCAATTTCAGGATACAGATTTTTCATAACCAAAATAATACTAAATTTGACCGGAAAAAACTATTGGACGGATAAATAATCGCTTTTAATCCGTTACAACATCAATCGCGTCAACTAAAACATCAAACCAATTTTTCTCAAATCTACTGTCGGATTTAGTATTATTTTCAGTTTTGTAACCTTCTGTTTTGACAGGCATCCCGGCTAAAATGGTATTGGTCAATCCCGTCCTCCATTCAACTACCAGCAAATACCAGCCGCATAGAGTTAATATTTCGGTCGTTTGACTGTCCAAATCAGTGGAAACTAAAACATTCGCACAGGTTTCGACATTGTTTTCCAAATCCAAAAACATAACCACATTTTTATGGTTGTTTAGCCACACTTTGGATGAATTTAAGGCTTGCCATTCGTAAGTATTGCCTAAAAACTCGAGAGTTCCCGAATCGGTAAAACCCAAATCAACTTTGCCCAACTGATTGTCTTTTGTATTCAAAAAAATCTTGACCGATTTACTGAACATTCCGGCCTCAAACTCGAAAATATAGCGATTTGCTTCTACATTTCCGACAAATCCAACCCCGCGATTCTTGAAGTTAATATAAATTCCACCAAAAATCGTTTCGTCACTTTGGCGAATTTCATATGCTCCGGCTTTTTCTTTAAGTGCTTGCCATTTCATAGGTTATTTGATTAGTTCGAAGTTTAAGAGTTCCTATTCTGTCCCCAATACTCTCCTCAATACTTTTTTATAGACATTTATAATTTACAAAAACTTCGGCAAAGATAGTTCGATTGTCAATCTTTGATCTGCATCAAGTTCGTGACATTTTTATTGAATTATTTCAGAATATTCTGCTGACTCAAAAAGTTTTGCAAGCTATTATTTATCTCCCTCCTTATGGGTACTTGCGTTGTGTCAACATTCTACCTTGTGTTTTTTATTTTTGGAAAATAAAAAAGCATTAATTCTTTTCTTTTTTCCGCGCCCCTGCGCCTCTTCTGCTAACAAACAACCTCAATAAGTAAGCAAAAGTTTTGCGACAGATTGAAAATCAAGAAAAGTTTGCAAATACTTTAATAATATTGGGTTTGGGGCTTTCTGCAATGTCAATTGTCCAAGGATAATTGGTCATTGATGCGGATGCTGTTATTTTTGTTTTTACTTACCCGGAAATTTGCGAAATAATAACTATATGTCAACCGTAACTTACGAAATCGAAAATTCAATTGCCACTATTACCTTAAACCGCCCGGAAAAGCGCAATGCTTTGAATGATGCGTTGGTAAATTCGCTCAAAGAAGCGTTGCGAAACGCAGATGCCGACGCAGAGCTTCGAGCGATTATTATCAAGGGTGCGGGTCAGGACTTTTGCTCGGGGGCTGATCTTTCCGCTTTACAGAAAATCACAGAAAGTGATGTGATGGAAAATTGGGATGATGCCCGCAATTTGATGGAATTATTCACCTTGATCAGAAAAGTAAAAATCCCGGTTATCGCCGCTGTCCATGGTCGGGCATTAGCCGGCGGTTGTGGTCTGGCGACGGCTTGCGACCTTGTAATTGCTTCAAAATCTGCCATTTTCGGCTATCCGGAAGTCAAAATCGGCTTTGTGCCGGCCATGGTGATGGCAATTTTACGGCGTAATATTTCGGAAAAAAGGGCTTTTGAATTGGTCACTCGAGGTTTCGAATTTGATACCACGACGGCTGAAATTTTTGGCTTGATTAATGAAGTTTTCGATGATCAAATTTTTGAAGAATCCGTCAAAGCTTACGTTTCCGGCTATCAAAAAATTTCCCGCTCTGCCGTCATTCTTTCCAAAAGGTTACTTTATCAAATGGACGGAATGAATTTTGAGACCGCGCTCCAAAGCGGGGTTGATGTCAACACCATGGCGCGGATGACGGATGACTGTCAAAAAGGAATTGCCAAATTTTTACAGAAATAATATTCCATGGGACTTAAAGTAATTTCCAGAGCTGTTCGTCTATAAAATTATGGGCGTAATGGTTGAACTTGGAATGTCGAAAGAAACAAATAAAAGCATAACTCAGACCGTCAATCAGTTTGGCAAAAAATTATTCGGCTTTATTCGAGGAAAAGTCAGGACTCAAGAAGATGCCGAAGATATTTTGCAAGACGTTTGGTATCAATTCAGCGGTTTAGCCGATGCCGGGGAAATAGAAAATGTAAGCGGCTGGCTATATCAGGTTGCCAGAAATAAAGTTATTGACCTTTACCGAAAAAAGAAACCTGTTTCTTTGGAGGATTTGGGTTACCAAAATGAAGACAGAGAATTGGATTTTAATGAAATTCTGTTTATTGATGAAAGTGAAAATCCTGAGCTTCAAATGTTCAAAGATTTATTTTGGGAAGAATTGTTGGATGCACTTGAAGAACTACCTGAAAACCAACGGCAGGTATTTATCTTAAATGAGTTTGAAGATTTGACTTTGCAGGAGATTGCCGATAAAAATAACGAAAACTTAAAAACGATCATCAGCCGAAAAGGTTATGCTGTCAAACATTTGCGAAAAAAACTCAACTATCTTTACGAAGAATTGGTAGATTAGAAACGATGATGGAAAATTCAAAACCCAAAAATCGGATTAAACAACGGGTCTTATTCTTTAGCTTGATGTTGTTGATACCAATCATAAAAATAGTCCTGGTGATGTTGCTTTGGAATGCTGTTTTACCCGATTTGCTTCATATTTCGAGTCTCAATTTTTGGCAAGCCGCAGGTTTATTCTTGCTTTGCAAAATCCTTTTTAGAAATTTTGGCTGGAACGAATTTGGTAATCACCGCAAAACATGTCGAAAACCTCATTTTCGTGAAAGATTTATGAATATGTCGGCTGAAGAAAAACAAAAGTTACAAGAAAAATGGAAGGAGCGCTGTCAAAAATAGCTTTATTCTGCCGGTCTTAAAAAAATAGACGATTCCATTAAAGTAAAAATTCATTTCGTCCGTCTTTATAGTTGTAAGGACCATATATTATGTCATTACAACTATTTTGCAATTAAAAAAGGAGAATAATTATGTTTAATCAATGCTATCCCGGGAGACGAAAAATGAGATTTGAAACGCCATTTGGTAAATTCGCTTTTGCCGGTAATCCCTTTGCCGGTGGTCTGCGACGCCCCAAATACAATGTCCCGTTAAACGTGATAGAAAACGAAAACGATTATGAAGTAAAGGTTTATGCCACCAATTTCAGTAAATCCGAGATCACTATCACAGTGGTGGACGACACCCTTTATGTGAGCGGACACAAGGAAATTGAAGCCCAAAATGAGCCAAATTTTGTTTTACAGGAATTTCCGATCAAGAACTTTGAAAGAGTATTGGCACTCAATGGGAAGGTTGAAACCGAAAACATCTCGGCCAGAAGCGAAAATGAAGTTCTGATAATCTCGCTTCCGAAATCAAAAGATACACTCAGTAAAGGAAAAAAAATTGAGGTCAATTAAACTTCGATTTTGAAAAAAAAGGTCAACCTAAGAAAGGGCTGACCTTTTTTTGTTACTATTTTTGCACAAAAAAGTTTTTGCCTTTAATATCTGAACAAGATGAGTAATTGCTATTGTTGTTCGGGTAAGATTTTTGAGGAATGCTGCAAAATTTTTC
>JANOEF010000408.1:0-5407 GCA_031413075.1 Acidobacteriota bacterium
CGACGGTACTCGTGGCCGGCATTTCGAATTGAACTGAGTGTTTGGGTGTCTGATTTTGTTCTGCATTATTTGTTTCAATAACAGTTTTTTCAATCAGATTTGCTTCTTTTAATTCTTCAATAAGGTCTTCAAATACATTCATTTTCTCTTCCCCAGTTTGATGAAAGCAATAAATTTTGTTGGAGCAAAAATATTTTTTTTGAGTTTAAGGCGGCGATAGGACGTAAAAGCCTGTGTAGCACGAGTGAGTTGAATAATTTGTGCGAATTATCCGGACCGCATTTAGGTTACGGGATGAGTTGAACAATCTCACCATCGGCACTCAACGAAATTGTGTATGGAACGTCATTAATATCAGAGGTTTTGGTGGCCAAAATGGTGAAATTATCTCTCAGTTCGACGTCCGAGGGATTGGCCGGGCTCATCAAAAAAGTAAAATTACGTCGGAGGATCGTATTTCCTGCGGTACTCCCAACGACATTGCCCATTTGGTCATTCAGTTCATCCAACCGGGCATATCTTTGTTTTTGTGTATAATGCGCCATTTGACTTTGCGACATTATTCTGGTAGTAGCCAAAACTGAACTATTCTCCGCAGCATAAATGGCTTTCTTGAGATATGGAACTGCCAGTGCGGCAATAATTCCAACGATCGTAACTACCACTAATAATTCAATCAACGAGAATCCCTTTTGATTTTTGAACATATTATTTTTTACCTTATCTTAAATTTAAACTATTATTACTAACAATTTTTGACACTTCAAAATGACAAAATACGGAACAAAAATGAGTCAAAATGACGGGTTTCCTGTTATTTTTGACCGTTTTTGCGGGGTTTCAACCATCTCATCAGTCTCTTCCAATTTTCCCCAATGACACTAAAAGCAATGATTGTGCCAAAGAATTAATCACCAAACCATTTATGGTGAACAACTCTTAAATTAAACTTTAATTAAATTTGATAGTTAATTGTGAGGTGAACTTAAAACGAACTAGTTTTGGGCCACATCTCCGAAGTTTTAACTTTTCCCCTTCTTAATCGGGCATCTCTTTTACATTTAGAGGCCTTGCCCAAAAATTAGTTGTTGTCCAAACTCTATTTATGTGTTAAATTTTGAAAAGTAAAAAAACATGGCCACTTCTCGGAAATCTGGAAGTTATTTTTTTCCAGATTATTTGAGGAGACGTTAAATTGTCCGCAATTATTGATCAAACTATTGAAACCTACGGAATTGATAACTGGGGCGCAGGGTATTTTGGTGTAAATCGAAAGGGGAATTTGATTGTCCGCGCTTCTGAAAACGATAACAAAACTGCCGACGTCAAAGAAATTATTGAGGATTTACGCAAACGCGGCATAGGTTGTCCCATCTTACTTCGTTTTCCGCAATTGATTGTCGGTCAAGTCCGAAAACTTCACAAAGCCTTTAAAAACTCCATTAAAGAATACGAATACCGGGGTAAGCACCTCTGTGTTTATCCGATGAAAGTCAATCAAAATCGGTCAGTCGTGGAAGAATATTTAAAAGAAGGTTCGCGGTATGATTTTGGACTCGAAGCCGGCTCTAAGGCCGAACTCTATGCAGGTTTAGCCATGGAGCAATCGAAGGAAAGTTTGCTGGTTTTAAACGGATTCAAAGACGAAGAATTTATTCGAATGGCTTTTGCCGGAGCGATGGCTGGCAAAAACGTTGTGATTGTTATTGAAAAACTGAGCGAATTAGAAAATACCATTAAAATTGCCAATGAGACGACTGAACGTAATCCTAATACCAAACTCCCGATGATCGGGGTGCGGGTCAAATTATACTCAAAAGGATCAGGCAAATGGGAAAAATCCGGCGGTGAAGCGGCCAAATTCGGACTGACTACAACTGAAATTTTAGAAGTTATCAGGCGATTGAATGAAACGGGCAAAACCGAGATGTTACGGTTATTGCATTTTCATATCGGCTCGCAACTGACTGACATTAAGCGAATTAAGAATGCCATGAAAGAGGCTGCCCGGGTCTATGCAAAAATCCGGCAACTCAATATACCGATTGATTATCTGGACGTCGGTGGCGGCATGGCGGTGGATTACGACGGCTCAAAGACTTCATTTGAATCTTCGGCCAATTACAACGCCCAAGAATTTGCCAATGATGTGATTTATGTCATCAAAAATGTTTGTGAAGACGAAAATGTCTCCCATCCGACCATTATCCAGGAATGTGGCAGATTTATGTCAGCCTATCATGCCATTTTAGTGACTAATGTCCAGGAAGAAATTGAAACTGTCGTGGAGGACATCAACACCCCGATTGTTTTTAATGAAAACGATCCCCAGGTAATTAAAGAATTATTCGATTTACGCGAAACCTGCAACGGGAAGAATTATCAGGAATATTATCACGATGCCCTTGAAAATCGCGATGAACTCTTTACGATGTTCAATCTAGGTTTGATTTCGCTTCAAGATCGGGCTAAAGGTGAGGTTTTGTTTTGGGATGTGTGCGAAAAAGCTGATCAATTTGCCCAGCAAAAGAAGTATGTTTCTGAAGAATTTGACGATTTACGTGGTTTGCTTTGTGCCAAATATTTGGCCAACTTTTCGGTTTTTCGGTCAATCCCTGATAATTGGGCATTAGAACAGCTTTTTCCGATTATTCCAATTCATAAACTCAACAAAAAGCCCACGGAATATGCTACACTTTGCGATATAACTTGTGATTCTGATGGAATAGTTGATAAATTCGTGGACTTACACGATGTCAAACCCGTCCTTGAATTACATAAATTAAACGGGGAACCTTATTATCTGGCAATGATGTTGGTCGGAGCTTATCAGGAATGCATGGGCAACAACCATAACCTGTTCGGTCTCCCACACGAAGCCCATATTCATATTGATGATGACGGTTTTATCATTAAAAAAGTCATTCACGGATCTAATTTAGGGGATTCCCTGGCCCAGGTCAGATATGATGGGGGCCAGCTCCACGATAGTTTCCGGCGGATTGTGTTGCAGCGAATAAAAGATGGTGATCTGTTTGCCCAGGAGGGTAATGAATTGATTGATTTTTATGAAAAGAAGATAACCGCCTATACCTATCTTTCGTCAAATGGAGACTGATGATGAACGAAGTGAAATGTCCCAAATGTAATAGTTTAATGGAAGAAGGTTTTTTACTCGACCGCGGGACTGAACATATTTTATATCAATCACATTGGGTTCCGGGCACAGCTGAAAAATCATTTTGGGCCGGACTCAATATAAAGAACAGAAAACAAAAAGGCATCGTTGTATTTCGTTGCACTGATTGTGGATTTTTAGAATTTTATGCCCCTGAATAAAGTTCATTGATTAATTTGTTCATTGTTTGATTGGTTCATTGTTTTTGAATGAGACACTTTGCACAATGAATCAATGAATCAATGAATCAATTACGATATTTTTTTATTGGAGATTATGATGAGTACTCAACGCAAACCAAAGGCTTCTAAATTCTTAACTGTCCCGACCCGACCAATTCCGGTTGACCGGGATCGGTCGGTCGCCGGACTCTTGGAAAAAATGGAAGGAGCTGGTTTTGGAGCTAAACAATTGGCTGAATCACATCGGATTTGGCTTGATATGTTGGATGACAACACAACGATTTATCTTTGTTGTTCCGGCAATTTAATTCCTTCGGGAATGAGACGATTATTAGCATATGTAGTTAAAAATCGTTTTGTTGACGTTTTAGTGCTGTCGGGAAAAGTAATTTTTCACGATATTCACGAAACTCTCGGACGCAATCATTTTCAGGCTCACCCGAGTATGACTGATGATGAACTTGATTCGTCTGAGGTGTACCGGGTTGGTGATATGCTGTCTTATCAAGAGGAATATCACGAAGCGGATGAATGGATTGGCAGTGTCATCAACCAGTTAGATATGACCCGCTCATATTCGATTCGCGAGTTTTTACATCTGTTGGGACGCGAATTAGCCGAAATCGCTCACGAAGACGGTATTTTGACCTCTGCTTTCAAATCCAGAGTTCCGATTTTTTGTCCCGATTTATTAGGCAGCGAAATCGCGGTCGGGATTGCCCGCGCCCGCTTTGAAAAGAAAATTCAGTTCAATTTTGATATCGTTCAGGATACGATGGATATGATGCTGATCAATCAGAGAACGCGAAATTCCGGAATTATTAATCTCGGCAATGTGAGCGGACAAAACATGGTCAATGTCACTGAAATTTCTTCATACATTACCCGAACCAACCCGCGTGGACATAAATATGCGGTTTCAATCGCTACTGATGCAACCCCGCTCGACATCCGGACGCCATCAATCGGCGGTAATCACACCCAGGTCTTTGGTAAACTGTTGCGCGGCGCCACGACCGCCTATGTTCAATGCGATCCATCAATTGCGCTTCCAATGGTCGTGACTGCCCTTTCCCAAACGGCAGCCAAGTATATGAAAGGGCGGAAGCGTCCGAATTTTTCATTTTCCAGCAAAGAATTAGGAGTTGATATTCCTTAAACATTTACCATTTAACATTTTTTCGTCCAGCGAATTTTGTTAAATGGTAACTCCTTGATAATAAACGTAATGAGTGAATCCGCTGAACTGCCAATGAATTTTGGCGGCATTGAAGACGAAAAATACTCTAATTTTCAAAACGCCAGAGTGATTATTTTTCCGGTTTCCTACGAAGGAACGGTTTCTTATGGAACCGGCACCGGCGACGGGGCGATGGCTATTGTCGAGGCTTCACGCAATATGGAGCTTTACGAGGAGGAAACTGATGCCGAAGTTTATAAAATCGGGATTCACACCACCGAAGAATTTCAACCGCTTGAAACGCCTCAGAAAATGATGGATGGGCTTTATCAAAAGTCTAAAGAATTTGTTTCGAGCGGAAAATTTGTTTGTATGCTGGGGGCCGAACATTCGGTTTCCGCGCCGGTCATCCGGGCCCATGCCGAAAAGTATCATAACTTAAGCGTTTTACAAATTGATGCTCACGCTGATTTGCGTGACACCTATGACGGAACACCTCATTCGCACGCGTCAATTATGGCGCGGGTCGTCAAAGATATGCGGATCCCGTCGGTTCAAGTCGGGATTCGTTCAATTTCGGCTGAGGAAGCACGATCGCTTGATGAAGATTTACCCACCAAAATATTTTGGGCCAAAGATGTGGTCGGACGTACTGATTGGATTGATGAGGCAGTTGATTCTTTAACCGAGAATGTCTATTTAACTATTGATATTGATGGACTTGACCCTAGTTTAGTCCCGACCTCCGTTTCTCGGTTAGCGGGGGGATTGGTTTTGTATTATAATCTCGCTCTGATCATAAAATTGGCATTAAAATTGCGGGTGGTGGGTATGGATTTGGTCGAATTTTCCAAAACCGTTAATTCA
>JANOEF010000409.1:0-8616 GCA_031413075.1 Acidobacteriota bacterium
ATAGATTTTATTGTTTGTGACCACCATGTACCCGATGAAGAACTTCCGCCTGCTGTTGCTATTTTAAACCCCAAGCAAAAAGATTGTAATTATCCCTATAAAGAATTATGTGGGTGTGGCGTAGGCTTCAAATTAATAACAGCGTTGGCAGAAAGAATGAACCTGCCAAAAGCAAATGTATATGAGTTTATCGACCTGGTTGCCGTTGCTATTGCAGCTGATATAGTTCCCATCACCGGAGAAAACAGGATATTGGCATTTCATGGATTAAAGAAAGCGAATGAAAATCCAAATAACGGAATAAAGGCTTTAAGTCATTTAAGCGGATTGAAAACCACATTGCACAGTTGTCCAAATCGCGTTTGACGAAATCGCCACGCTCCAAAACCAAAATCTTTTTGCCCGATGCCGCAAGTTTGTGAACCAAAGTCCCGCCACCTGCGCCTGTTCCGATGATGATAAAATCGTAATGTCCGTTCATAAACTCCTTTTTTTCAACACATAGGAACATAGGAGACATATATGAAACATAGTTTTTTAATTTTTGTGTTCTATGTTCCTATGTTTCTATGTGGTTAATGTTTTATTGCTCCTCATAGAACCAAGTCAGACCGCCATCCACAAAAAAGGTCGAACCTGTTACATAATCGGCTTCGTCCGAAGACAAAAACACCGCTAAACTTGCCACGTCTTCGGGTTGACCGATACGCTTCAAAGGAATTTGTCCGAGCAAATAATTCAATTTATTCGGATCGTTGAGCAGATTTTTGTTGATCGGTGTTTCGATTGCTCCGGGTGCGATGTTGTTGACATTGATGCCAAATTGTCCGAGTTCAACTCCCAAATTCCGCGTCAGCATCTTCACACCGCCTTTGCTCACGCAATAAGCCGTAAAATTCGGAAACGGCAGATCCTCGTGAACCGAACTGATATTGACGATTTTTCCGCGTCGTTTCGTTTCGATTAAATGTTTCGCCATTGCTTGCGAACAGAAAAACGTGCCTTTGGTGTTGACGTTCATCACAAAGTCGTAATCTCGTTCGGTCACTTCCCAAAAAGGTGCGTGGCGTTCAACTCCGGCGTTGTTGACCAAAATATCAACTTGCCCGAATTCTTTGATCGCCGCATCAAATAAACCGTTAATATCAGCGACTTTAGAAATATCGCCTTGCACGCAAATCGCTTTTGCGCCAACTGCCTCAACATTGGCTTGAACCTCATTTGCCATATCCATATTGCCGATGTAATTGATCACCACATTGGCTCCTTCGCGGGCAAAACGCTCGGCGATTCCTCGTCCGATACCTTGACTGCTGCCTGTTACGATTGCTGTTTTATCTTTTAATCTCATAAAATTCATTCTTTAAAAATCTAAATCTTGTAATTCTCCGTAGTTGCAATTAAAAATACACGGCTGCGAATTTGCATGATGAAATTTCGCACAATAAACCGCTTTCAAACCTTTGATTCTCACAAAAACCTCTGCCGCCGAAAGCATTGCGAGCGGTGGAGCAACAAAATAAATCCACCAATTTGTCCAAACATTGGCAATGATTGCCGATGCAAAAGTTCTCGACGGGTTCATACTCATTCCCGAAATCGGCGACTCAAATGTAATGAACATTGCGACAAATAAGCCTGCAATAAATGGTGTAAAACGCGATAATCGTTTTGAATTTGTGGTAACTAAGACCATCGTCATCATCAAAAACGAAATAATAAATTCCGCCGCAAACGATGCCGTCGCACCCAAATTATTCGGCACAGTGACCACAAAATTCACGGTTGAATGTGAAAGTGCGTTTCCTAAAATCAGCCACGAAAGCAAAACGCCAAGCGTTCCGCCGATAAACTGAAAAATAACGTAAAATATCGCATCCCAAGTTTTGATTTTACCAAGTCGAAAAAACGTCAATGTTACAGCCGGATTGATATGCGAACCCGAACGCTTTCCCCACGGCGAAAGAAAAATTCCGATTGCGGTTAATCCCATTGCCAAACCCATCAAAACATTGCGGAGAAATGAGTTAAGCGAAATCAAAGGCGAATTCGTATGAAACAAAACGACACCGAAAACGCACGCCGAAACCATAAATGTTCCCAAGCCCCAAGACTCAATCAGATATTCTTTCCAATGATTGTTTATCCTGTCCGGCATCATTTTTTCCCTTGCTTTGTGAATCGCGTGGTGTGGATTTTTTATTCCAGGAAATTTTCAGCATAGAGACAAATCAGTAGACCTAATCATTTTCATAAAAACTCCGTGTCCTCTGTGTCTCTGTGGTGAATAAACTAACCAATCATCAAAATCGAATTGAACCCGCCGTAACCGTCTTCATCCTTCATTCCGTTGAACCGGTCTTCGATCCAATTCTCTCCGTTGACGACGAATTTGTAGCGATATTTTCCCGCCGCAAGGCTTGAGATTTCTGCCCGCCAAATTCCGTTTTTGCCGAGCGTAAAACTTGTCTCGGAAGAATTCCAATCATTGAAATCGCCCGCTAAACAAATGCTTCGAGCGTTATCATCGTGATGCAGAAATACAATTTTGCCGGCTTCGATATTTGGCGAAACGAGAGTTTTATGGCCGAAAAAGTGCATTTCTTTAATTGCTTCTTCAACCGCCAAACTCGCATTCAAAACACCAAAACCTTGACGAATCGCCGGAAAATCAGCCAACCGCGAAGCTGTCGAAACCAGAATTCCTTTGATACCGGCGGGCGTTAATTTCGGATTTGCTTCGAGCATTTGGGCGATGACCGATGCCGTAATCGGTGCCGCAAAACTTGTTCCGTCAACATGCTTGTAATGCGTAGAAACTATTTTCGCTCGGTTTAATTCTTTCTCAACCAACTGTTTCGCCGTGTCAATATCAGTTGATAAAATATATTCGGGCAACTCCGCTTTTTTCCAATTATCCAAAAAAGTTTGCCGAAAAGCATAATTTGGTGAATTAGCAATCATCGAAAGTGTTTCCGCCACTTCGTAATCCTTCGTTTCGGGCAAAATCGGTGCGGCAACAAACATCGCCGGAGCGAGGATTTCAGGTTTAACAATGCCGTCAATTGTTTCCCCAAAGTTTGAATGATAAAGATCAAAACTGTTGTTTTCAAACTGATTCTCGTCAGAATATCCGCCAACCGTGATGACCGAAGGAGCGTTTGCAGGTGGAATTGAACGCATCTCGTTCGAATTACCTGCGGCAACCGTAACAATCACGCCGAGTTCTACTAATTCTTCGGCTAATTTATTGATTCTACTTTCATTAAGCGGAATATCATCATCGCCGCCAAGCGACATATTGACGATTTGAATGTTAAACTCTACTCGATTTTCGATAATCCAAAGCAGACCGTTCTCGATGGATTTATCGGAAATACGTCCGGTTTCGGAAACCTTTATCAACACCAAATTTGCATCCGAAGCAAGCCCTCGATAAATGCCGTCGGAAAGATTTCCGTCGCCTGCACAAGTCGCCACGGTTTGCGTGCCGTGCCAATGATGCGATTGCGGCTCCACAATTTTGAGCGATTCTTCTTCGCCGGAAACATCGTGAAACTTGATAATTCTCGTCGCAAAATCGGGATGTGGATAAAAACCCGAATCCAAAAATGCTATCGTTACGCCTTTGCCTGTAAATTCACTGTTTGCCTTTAATTTCTCAACCGTCGGAATTACCGCAAACCGATTTTGTCCGTGTAAATGATTGTGTGTTGCCATTTTTAATCCAAACATAAAAAAACGTCCTGAAAATTTCTCTTCAGAACGTTAATTCCATTTGCGGCTTCTTTTATTCCGGCTATTTTTGAGATTCGATGGCTTTTTTCAGGCGTTCTTTAGCAGTAGAGCTCAGCGAGACTTGAAACCCCTCGTTTTCGACTTTTCCCCTTTGAGTTTGGAACATGTCGTGCATAAATTTTAGATTTGAGACGTAATTTTCACACGCACTGCAAGTATAAAGATGAATCTTGATGCGAATTCTTTCTGACAAGGTAAGTTTGCGGTCGAGTGCATACGAAAAGAGGGGAGAAATTTCTTTGCAATCCGTAGTTTTTTGAGCAAGCCAAAGTTTGAATCGCTTTGTTAAAGTTAGTGCCATCATTTTTCCTCCTTCCTAAACCATTTAAAATCAATGCAACGACGCAAATGCAATCTTGCACGGTGCATCATAACCCAAAAATTGCTTGGCGAAATCATCAAAAGCTCACAGATTTCCGTAGCGGCAAAACCGTCCATTTCCCGCATTGTAAATACGATTGCAATTCTTTCGGGCAATTCGTCGAGACAGTGCATTAAAACGCCCCGAAATTCGGATTGCTCGAAAACATCTTCGGGGTTTTTATTCCAGATAATAGGACGCGATTCCGCTGTCCAATGTCCTTTCCAAACACCTTCATCGCGAAACAAATAGTCATACGAAAACATATCGGCTTCTTCATCAGTCAATTCTACCTCGCGGCTCGATTTGCGGTAAAAGTCGATTATTTTATGCTTAAGAATACTGCAAAGCCAAGTTTTTTCGGACGAATTTTCGCGAAAGTTTTTTATGGATTGAATCCCTGAAAGGAGAGTTTCTTGAACCAAGTCTTCTGCAAGAGCCTCATTTCTAACTCGTGAGTAAGCGAAACCATAGAGATAATCGCCATAATTATCAACCCATATTACCGGATCTTTATTTGTTTTATTAAAAAGATTTGAGAATTAAGTTGTATTCCAAGCTAACAATAGAAAGTGGCGCGCCAAGTTGTTTTTGATCCAATGATTCGGACAGTTTTTTGATACTTGAAGCCCAATAAAAATGGGCTTTCTAATTTTCAGAAGTGAATTAAATCAAACTTAGCTCAAAACTTGACTTTGATTTAATTCATAACTTCAGTGTTTTTCAATAGTTTACAGTATTTATCGAATTAAAAACTGTCCGAAGTATTGTGATCATCACGGCGAAAAAAACGACCGAACAGCACTTACGAGCGAAAATTCAACCGTTTCATTCGTCGTTATGATCTGGTAAAAAAAGCGAATGACTCCAGCACATTTCACTTTTTTTATTAAATGCCAGAAGTCTCCGATTCTATTCCAATAAACTTGTTTGATTTTCAGAAAAGTTTTAACCACCGGCAAGGTAAGGTAGTTGCCGATTGTTGAGAAGTTTTTTTTACTGCACGGCAAATTAACTTGTTGTTAATGCCGATTTCTTTTTTACTTAACCTTGTGTCTCTAAACTGAGTGATACTCCAGTTAAATTAAAGTCAAGAATGAAAATTAGGGAGATTTTAAATGAAAGTATCAAAAATACTACTGGTATTTGTCTGTCTTGTAAGCGTCTGGAAAATTGAGGCGCAATCGCAACAGACAACCGGAGCAATCAGCGGCACTGTCGAAGATGCAGGCGGCGCAGTCGTCGCGGGCGCAACCGTGACGGTTTTAAATGAAGAAACAAATCAAAAACGGATAATCCTAACCAACAATGACGGTTTGTTTGTCGCGTCGGTCTTAGCGGTCGGCAATTACACGGTAACTGTTGAAAAAGAAGGGTTTTCCAAAACCGAACAAAAGAATTTAGTAGTCAATGTCGGGCGAACTACCACGATTCGCCCGGTTTTACAGACGGGTGCAGTAACTGCCATCGTCACAATCGAAAATACGCCGATTATTGATACGGTAAAAACCGATGAATCAACTCTCATCAGTCGAACGCAGATCAACGATCTGCCGATTAACGGCAGACGCGCCGATCAGTTTGCCCTGCTCGCTCCGGGCGTGACACGGGACGGACGTTTCGGCTTGCTTTCCTATCGAGGTCAATCAGGGGTTTTTAATAATTTCACGCTCGAAGGTAACGACGACAATCAGGCTTATTTCGCGGAAGCGGCGGGCAGAACGCGCATTGCCAGCAACATCAGTGCGAATGCGATTCAGGAATTTCAGGTAGCAACCTCGAATTTTCTGCCGGAATTCGGACGTTCGGCAGGCGGCGGTATCAATGCGGTCGTCCGCAGCGGCGGCAACGAATTTCACGGCGACGGCTTTTGGTATTTCCGCAACCAAAGTTTGAACGCCCGCGATCCTCTGGCAACCGCCAACCCGGACGAACGGCGTGATCAATTCGGCGGCTCATTCAGTGGTCCGATTATCAAAGATAAATTGTTTTTCTTTACCAATTATGACCAACAACTTCGCAATTTTCCGCTCTTAACACAGGATTTGAGCGGAGTTTTGACGACCGGATTACCCGCTAACGCAAGCGCGGCGGATCAAACTGCTTTTACTCGCGGCACAGCGGATTTGCGAAGCCGTTTTCCCGGTGGTGCGCCCGGTAACACTTTGCCGCGCGAGTTTAATCAGAATTTGCTGCTTGCCAAATTCGATTGGACGATTAACAACGCCAATAATTTCTCTCTGACCTACAATTATCTGAACGCCCGCAACTTAAACGGCATTCAAACACCACTCGTGCTGGGCAATGTCGGGCGCAACGGTTCGGACGATGTGCGAATCAACACCCTCAATACGCGCTTAACAACCATCATTTCCTCGAAAATCGTCAATGAATTTCGCTTTCAGGTCAAGCGTGATTTCGAGTTTCAATTCGGTAACGAGCCGCCGCCACAGGTTTTTGTCGGCGGATTTTCCTACGGACGTGCCAATTTTCTCGAACGTCCGGCATTGCCTGACGAACGCCGTTATCAAGTAGTTGATAATATTACATTCACCGCCGGAAACCACACCATCAAAGTCGGTGTTGACATCAATTACGTCAGCGATAAAATTGACAATCCGGCGAATTTCGGCGCGACTTACAATTATGCAAATGCACTTACCTACGGACGTGACTTAGTGGCGAGAGATGCGGGCATCACAGCGAGAAATTACACGAGCTACACGCAGAGTTTCGGCATTCCGGGGCTGACTTATTCGACAACCGATTATGCCGTGTTCGTTCAGGATCAGTGGAGAATTCTTAAAAATGTGACGGTCAATTACGGTCTGCGCTACGATTTGCAGCAGCTTCCCGAACCGGTTGCGCCTAATCCGCTCGTTCCCGAAACAACCGTTATCAATGAAGCCAAATCCAACTTCGGTCCGCGAGTCGGCGCAGCTTGGGATATTTTCGGCAACGGCAAGAATCTGGTGCGCGGCGGTTACGGAATTTATTACGGCAGAACGCCGAACGGGACGATTTTTAACGCGTTGACGCAAACCGGACTGCGCGATGCCAATAACTTGCCGGATTTATCGCGCACGGTCGTTAGTCTTTCGATCAGCCCGACGACCGCCGGTGCGCCCGTTTTTCCGAATGCTCTCACGACGTTTCCGACTAATTTGACAACCAGCACGACGGTTTTCAGACTCGACCCGAACTTTAAAAACCCGCGGCTGCACGAGTTCAATATCGGTTTTGAGCGTGAAGTTATCAATAATTTAAGTGTTTCGGCGAGTTTTATCTATACGAAAGGCGAGAGATTGCCTGTAAATTTCGATACTAACTTGCCTGAACCGGTTTTTACCCGAAATTATCTTTTGCCCGATGGAACGACGAATACTGTTCCTTTTGCGGCAGGCGTGACCTGCACGAGTGTGCAAACCGGAACTTGTCCGGCGGCAAATGTTCGCAACGTCAACGCCTCACGTCCGAATCCGAATTTCGGTGCGCTCACGCAACTACGCTCAATCGGCGAAACTTATTACCGTGCTCTGTTCGTTGAGGTCAAACGACGCTTCGCGCAAAACTTCCAATTTAATATCGCTTATACGTTGGCGAAAGCCGAAAATCTTTCGGGAACTGGCGGTGGCGATGGCAGTGGTTCAGAAAGTCCGTTCGGCGGGGCGGGCTTGTTCAATCAATTCGATAATTCATCAAATCGCGCCGCCGCGCCGACGGATCAGAGGCATCGCTTCGTTTTCAATGGAATCTGGCGACTTCCGAAACTGACGAGCGCAAACGGATTCGTCCGCGCAGTACTCAACGGTTATCAGTTAAGCGGGATTTTCACGGGCGAATCGGGCAGACCTTATTCGGCAAACATTTCGATTCCGACGATTTCATTCACCCAGAATGGACAAATTTTCACTCCGTTCGGCGGCGGAACTTTAGGTTTGGGCGGCTTGAGTCTCGCTCCGAATATTGAGAGGAACAGCATTTACGGCGATGCCAATTACCGGACTGATCTGCGTCTTTCGCGCACCTTTAACGTAGGGGAAAAAGTTCAGATCGAACTGATTGGTGAATCATTCAATCTATTCAATCGCTCAAACTTTAACGGTTTTAACACAACGCTTTACAATACCGTTACGCCGTCACCAAATCCGCCGACGTCGGAAACGCCGATTCAATTTATCCAATCGGCAAGTTTCGGTGTGCCGAATGCGAACGGTTCGCAGCCGGACGGCACGAACGCCAGACGTTTTCAACTGGCGGCGCGGTTTCGTTTTTAGTTAATATTTGCGCTTCAAAAGTAAGAAGGAAAGAATCGAACCCAAATTGTTGATTCTTTCCTTTTTACAGATACCTACAAGTTTATTCGCGGCTGATTTACCGAACATGAAATCGAGAAAATTTGAGAATTAAAGAATATGTTGAAAAAATATCGCACGATTTGTTTGTTAATAGTTTTT
>JANOEF010000410.1:0-8055 GCA_031413075.1 Acidobacteriota bacterium
CGGCGAGCCCGGCTTCGGTCTTGGTCTTGAGCGCAGCCTGTGCGTCCTCGAAGTCTTGGCCGATGCCCGCGAGCGTGGCCTCGTGCATCGCGGCCGCGTCCTTGTCAAAATTGAGCCGGTCACTACCGACAAAAGTCGAAATCGAAGCATTGTTAACCTCAGCCGACCCGCTCAGCCGAGAATCCTTATTAAGCCCGGTTAAACGCACCGAAACATCTGCCAGACCTGTATAAAAAGTGTTTTTCGAAACCAAATTCAAGAGTCGGAGGTTTATTTTCCCGTCCACCGATAAATTATTGAGTCCGCTATTGTTTAAGGCTTTGGTTCCACTCACGATGAGGTTTGAACCGGCTCCGGCAAATCGCGCATTTTCAACCACCACTTCCCTGGTATTAAAACTAATCGAAATCGGTTGGGTGGCCACAATCGGCGTTTCATCAAATTGCAGGGCAAATTCATTAAACTGTGCGATTCCCTTGAGATTATCAGTCGTTAAATAGCCTTTTCCGTTCGAATCAATGGCATATAGATTGCCCCCGGCCACCACCCTCCCGGTCGCTTTTCCCGTAATTGCCACACTTCCGGGCGAACGAAAGAGCGATACAAATGCGGCGAGTTCGGTTTGATTAAAATTGGTTTCAGCCCGAAACGGCAGATTTTGATCGGCAAAATTGACCGTGGTGCTAATAACCTGCGATTGCCCTTCGAGATTAGCCGTCAATTCCGCTTTTAGTTCCTGATTGACCGTAGTGCCAACAAAATTAACCGTTCCAACGGGGTTTTCGTTAATTGAAACCTTTTGTCCCGCCCCCTGGAAATTAATATTGTAGGTCGAAAACTCATCGGATTTTCCTTCTGCCTTAGCTTTGAAATCAACGGTTCCGCTAAATTCGGGAAAATCCTTACTGTCAGTAACCAGCGGACGAAACCGCGAGACTTGCAAGTTTTGACCTTTCAGATCAAAGTCAAACACCGCCGTGTCGCGCTGATAAGTTCCCGTGGCAGTTAGATATCCATCGGCAAAAGAGGCCTTGAAATTTTTCAAAGTGGCAACTGTTCCCTGAAATGTCAGACTTGCCTCTATCGCTTCAAACGGCTGTCCGGCGACTGAACCCGCCCCTGATTTCAGTTCCGCAAACCCGTCTATTTCATTCGGGAGACCTGTTAAATTAACTGTTCCCGAAGTTTCAGCATCGAAATCCCGAATTTTTTCCGGGAGATATTTTTTGATTGGCAAGGCCGCCAGTAAATTACCCGTTTTGACCCGATGGAGAGTGGCCTGGACTGAAATGTTATTAGACCCCGTTTGCGGAATTGTGACATTAAAAGTAGTGAATCCACCTGCTTGTTCACGCAGAACACCTTCTTTTAATTCGACTAAACCGGGTGAAACCAATATTTTAGTGGTTAAAAAACCGAGTTCGCTCCCGCCCATCAAAATCTTTTCGAGGGTCGCGTTTCCGTCAATATTCGGGTTTTCCAGATTCCCGGTTATCATCCCGTCGAACTTCAGATTGCCCGCCAAATTAACTTCATACAAGGCGAGTTGTCGGGTCAACTCCGGCGAAATGTCTAAAACTTTGATTAAACGTTCAATTTCGGCGGCGTCATTCGAATTAAGTGCCAGATTAAGGCTCGAATTTTCTCCGCTCAAATCGAATCTCCCGGTCGCATTGAGTTGACTTTTTTCGGTATTAAATTTGGCGTAATCAATCTCAAAAAGCCCGTCAGTGGCCCGCAACCCCAGATTTCCGTTGATCGGAACTAAACCGCGCTCGGTGTTTCCGGCATTAGCATTAAAATCAGCCGTTAGGGTACCGCTGGCTTTTTTGAAGTTCGTGCCATTAAAAATCAGCCTGGCTTGACCGGTCGTTTTCCCGTCCAACGGAATGATGCGGCCGCCTTGCAACGCCAGAATTTTGGCCAGATCAAGATTAGCGAAATCGGCCTCAAATTTCGATTGACCGCTATCTGTCATCGCAATCACTGCGCTGCCGTTGACTTTGCCATCCATCACTTCGGCGGTCAGTTGGTTGAGTGTCACTTTGTCATTATCGGCGATAATCGAAGCTCGGGCGGCGCCGAGTTTGACACTGCCGAGCACTCCGCTGCCCAAACTCAAATCCAGACTGGCCCGGTACCGACCCGATGGTTCAAGCACAAAAACAGGCTGATAAACTCTGGCATTTTCAATTTTCCCCTGCCCTTTCAAATCAATATTTCCGGCATCAAAATCATTGGAAGTTCCTTCGATTCGTCCCTCCCGGATAGTCAGGCGGACACCGGCAATGTTTAAATCCGCCAAAATCGCGGCATTGGTTTCGACCCTCGCCACCTTCAAAGTTTCGGATGAAACATTAGTTTGATGCCCCCGATCCTGAACCTTCAGATTTCCTGCCGTAAATTTGCCGACCTGTGCCGTGTCTGTCTTAAGCGCGTCACCTTGCAAGTTTTTGGCCTGAATCTCAGTCGTTCCGTTTTGATCCGACAGTTTCAACTGATTGGCAGTAACATTTTTGAGTTTTGCTTCATTGGTCTCGACCCCTTCAGCCCGAAGGTTGTCAATTTCGGCCTTGAGTTGATCGCCCTGACTTGTCATTTTGACACCGTCGGCAACTACATCGCGCAAGGCAAGGTCTTGATTTTGGACTTTTTTGGCTTTGAATTTCGACAAATTAACGGTGGTCACCTTATTTTTCGTTGAAACTTTGAGGTTTTCCAAATCGAGTCTTTCGGCCAGTAAATCTTTTGAATAAAAACTCGCCGCCTGCAGATTTCCGAAACTGGCGGACAACTGTTTTTCTTTGTATTCGGCCACTGCATCCGAAATGAAAAGACCTGCCAAAGTGCCGTCGGGAGATTTGGCAGCAGCGGCTCGTAATTGCCCAAACCATTTAAAATCCGTCCCACTGCCCCGCACATTACCCATCAGTTGCAGTAAATCAAGCCGAAAATCTCCGAAGGTCAGCATTTCGGCAATTGCTTTGCCGTTGCCTTCGTAAATCGTATTTTCGCCGTTAATTTTGCCATTGATTTGCAAGCCTTTGAGATAGACATTATCGGCCGACAGGGCCTCCGAATGAATCTCACCGTTGACCTGATATTTTTCGCCCTGGCCGGTCACTGTGCCTTCAAAATTACCAATCCCGCGGAGGGTGGCTCCGGTCGGCAAAACATTCGCGGTTTGCTGTAAATCAACAGTTGATTTAATTTTCAAATCGTATTCAAGTAATTGCCAGTTTTTGACGGTTCCTGACAAAACCGATTCGCCAAGCGGAGTTTTGATAGTCAAATTAACGATTTCGACACCGTTTTTGTCTGCCACACCGGTGGCCAACACATCAATCGGTTCAATCTGCTTTTCCTGATAATTGAAAACGCTTTTTTCCGAACTCAGATCAAATTTGTAACGTCGTTCATTTTCTGCGACTTGCAAATTCTCCGGTTCGGCAAATATTTTGACATTTTTGGCGGTGCCTGAAAATTTTCTTAAATCGTCCCCATAATGAACAATCGCATCTTTGAGATTAAAATTCATCGAAGCTAAACTAACTTTCAAATTCGGGTCCTCGTCAATTTTGAACTTCAGATTAGAAAAATTCGACCTCCCTTTTTCATCAAACTTGACCCACACTTCTAAGCCCTCAACATCAGTCGAACTAATATTTATCTCGCGGGCTGAACGCAGTCCGATGATGTTTGAAATGGTTAAATCGAGGGTGAGTTTGTCAATTTTGGCCAGTTTCTGACCCGAAATCGAGTCAAAAAATTGGAGTTGGTGAAGTTCGGCGGTTGTTGGCGAAATCGTGGTGCTGACCGACTCAATTTCAGCCCGAATCCCGAATTCGATGAATCTTTCAATCAGCGCGCTCTTTACGTAGCTATCAACGTAACCTGTTTTGAATGCAATAAAGAGACCGAGAAAAGCGAGTCCTAAAAGTCCGCCCAGGAGCCCCAAGGTCACCCCCAGCTTCGGCCAGAAACGTCTTTTCGGTTTGGTGATTTCTTGGCTCATAATGACAAACAGGTAAAATCTAAGCACCAATGGACAATTAACAATGGGCAATAGACAATGAAGAAAACCCCAAAATCAATGGTTATCAACGATTTGCAAACTTTTCTTGATTTTCAAAATGTCGCCAAACTTTTGCCGACCTACTTATTAACGGAGAAAGATTTTAGTATAGCAGTTTTTCATTCATCTAAGGTTTCTATTTCCTGCCTCATTCATAACGAAATAATTTCTTTGATTTCCAAATCAAAGGCCTCAATCGCCGTTACTTTCGGGGGGTGATTGGTCAGCAAACTTATTTTTTTAATGCCTAGGTCATTCAAAATCTGGGCCCCGATGCCATAATCCCGGTGTCGTCCATAGCCGGTTTCAGTTCGAGCCTGAGAAAACTCTAAACCTTTTTCCTGCATTATTTTATACGTTTCAAGCTGGTGAATTAAATCAAGATTATGTTCCTTTTGCCGCAAATATAAAATTACTCCATAACCTTTATCCGCAATCTTTTTGAGCGAAGATTGGATGGCCGTACTTGCGTCACCAATTTTTGAACCAAACATCGCAAACGTAATATTCTCAGTTTGGACGCGAACCGGGACGCTTTCGGTTGTCCGCGAAACTTCGCCCAAAATGATGGCCAAATGCGTCTCCCCGTTAATAATATTTTGGTAGGCAATGACACGAAAGATACCAAAATCGCTGGGTAAGTCGGTTTCGACCACCCGTCTCACCAGCTTTTCTTTGTGGATTCGATAGCGCACCAAATCGGCCACGCTGATAATTTTCAAGCCGTGTTTATCGGCAAAAACTTCAAGTTCCGGGAGGCGGGCCATGGTTCCGTCATCATTCATAATTTCGCAGATGACGGCAGACGGATTGAGCCCCGCAATTCGCGACATATCAACACTTGCCTCAGTTTGCCCGACCCGCACCAGAACCCCGCCATTTTTGGCCCGGAGCGGAAAAACGTGACCGGGGCGAGCCAAATCATGAGGTGTTGTCAGCGGCGAAACAGCGGTCAGAATTGTTTTGGCTCGATCGGCGGCCGAAATCCCGGTCGTGACGCCTTCTTTGGCTTCGATTGAAACCGTAAAAGCGGTGCCGAAACCTGATGTATTTTCGGCAGTTTGAGGCGACAGCTGCAAAAAGTCACAACGCTCTTCGGTCAGCGGGAGACAAATCAGTCCGCGCCCGTGAACGGCCATAAAATTTATCAGTTCCGGCGTAACTTTCTCGGCCGCACAAACGAGGTCCCCCTCATTTTCGCGATCTTCATCGTCAACAATGATAATCATTTTGCCGTTCCGAATCTCTTCCACGGCTTCTTCTATTCTGGCTAAAGGCATTTCGATTTTGGATTTGTGATTTTGGATTTTGGATTATTTTTTTCAACCAATCGCAAATTTATTAAATTTTAGCGTATCAAAAAAAAATTAGCGACTTGAAATGCAATTTGTGAAATAATCACGTTCATAGTTCTGCAAATTTCCATTAACCACAGGTAATCAAATGTTCTCAGACAAAACGAACCGGCGTAATTTTCTAAAAACTTCAAGTGTTGCCGCAATTGGCACCCTCATTTCGGCAAATAATGTTTTTGCACAACGCAAGCAGAAGTCTTGCATTATTATCGGCGCGGGATTTGCAGGTTTGGCGGCGGCCTTCAAACTTAAAAATGCGGGTTGGAAGGTGACGATTCTCGAAGCTCGTTCACGATTCGGCGGACGGGTTTTCTCGCATCGAATGGCTGAAAACACCAACCTGATTTGTGAACTCGGTGCCGAATGGGTTGGCGAACATCACGTGCGAATTTTGTCGCTGTGCAAGGATTTTGGGCTCTCCCTACAAGACCACCGTTTTTCCGATTCGTTGATGCAAAACGGCAAAATTTCGCGTCCGGACACCTGGGGCCTGTCGGAAACTTCAAAAATCAAGCTAAAAAAATTGCTCGGCGGCCTCGATAATTATTCCCAAAACCGTCTCAAAACCATGGATCGGCAGGATTGGTGGACGGTTCTAAAAAATATCGGCTTTTCGGATGAAGAACTGCGTTTGCGAGATTTGGCCGATAGCACCGATTTTGGCGAATCAATCCGTTTTGTGTCAGGTTACGCGGCGGCGGGTGAATACGCCATTTCCTGCGAACATAATGAAATGGATTTCAAGATCACGGGTGGAAATTCCCTCCTGGCCGAAGAATTTGTCAAACGAATCGGGATAGATTCCATCAAATTAAATACTTTAGTCAGCGAAATTCAGCAATCAAAAGGCATCATCACGGTTAAGACCAAAAGCGGAAATTTTACGGCCGATGCGGTTATTTGCACCGTGCCAACTGCCAGTTTGCAAAAGATCAAATTTAATCCGCCATTGCCTCCGGTTCAGCAAAAAGCGGCCGAAAGTTTGATTTATGCGCGAATCATCAAAAATTCCGTTCTGTATGACGAAAGATTCTGGGAAAGAGATAATTTTTCAATGGTCTCGGATACCACCTCGCATTATTATTTTCACAGCACCCAAAAACAGGCCGGAAAACAAGGAATTTTAACGGCTTATGCGATTGGTGATAAGGCTGATGTGTTAGCCTCTCAGGACGACCAACGCCGAATGGAAACAATTGCCAATAATTTGATTCCATTCCATCCAAAGGCTCCGGGTCTGGCCCGATCCATCGCTTCATATGCGTGGGCGCGCGATGAGTTTTCCAAGGGCGCCTATGCTCTCTATCGTCCGGGTCAATGGTTTGGGGTGCGCCCCGCTCTGCTCGAGCCACACGGGAAAGTTTTGTTCGCCGGTGAGCATCTTTCGGATGACTGGCAAGGATTTATGGAAGGCGCGATTGAGACCGGCGAAGCGGCGGCCGAAAATTTGATAAAATAATCTTCTGTGAAATTTGAACTAAGTCTTGCATTCCGATATTTTCGTGCCAAACGCCAATCTTTAGCTAGATTTACGGCGTTGGTGGCATTGATTGGGATTGCGGCCGGCGTGGCTTCGCTGATTTTTGCTCAAGCTCTGGCGCGAGGTTTTCAAGCCGAAATGCAAGACAAAATTCTGGCAAACACGGCGCATATCACCGTTTTTCGCAAAGATGGTGCCGAAATAAAAGATTTTCAACCCCTTCGGGTAATTTTAGAAAACCTCCAAAACGTCCAAAAAGTTGAGCCGACAACTTACGAGAGCGCATTACTAATTGGGGAAACATCAACTGCTTATTGTGTTTTGCGAGTGGTCGAAAAGGCTGAAAATAACCTTGCCCTCGGTCAAGTATTGGCAGAAAAAACAGGTTTACCAATTGGTGCAAAGGCAGAAATCATAACTACAAACAATAACTTGGGGGAAACTTCACGGGTCGGCGTGAACGCGACTTTTGAGACCGGACTTTACGATTATGATTCAACCTGGATTTATCTCTCGCCGCAAACTTATAATTATCTTTCGGGTCAGCAGAATTTTTACCCAACCGTCTTAAATCTAAAAACTACAGATATTTACCGCGCCAAAGAAACTGCCGATTCGATTCGTCAAAATCTGACATCCGAATATCAAGTGGTTGATTGGCAGGAAGCGAATCAACCGCTGTTTGCCGCCTTGAGTTTAGAAAAAAAAGTCAGTTTGGCCATTATTTCGCTGATAATTTTCATCGCAGTATTGAATATTACGACGACTTTGGCCTTGTTGGTCAATGAGCGGCGCCTCGACATCGCAATTTTACGAACCTGTGGAGCTCAGACCCGAAGTCTTTTGCAAATATTTTTGTTTGAAGGGTTGATTTTAGCCACACTTGGAATAGTCTGTGGAGTATTTTTGGGTTTGTCCGCCTGTTTGGCAGCCAATTATTTCAAGCTTATCAGTTTGGATTCGGAAGTTTATTCGCTTAATCAAATCAGCTTACAGCCAACTTTTTACGATGTTTTTTTAATTATTGCCATTGCGTTGGGGCTCAGTATTTTAGCCACTCTTTACCCTGCCTGGCGCGCCACTCGGATCAAACCTTTGGAAAATTTGCGAAACCAGTAAGATTCTTGTGGATTTTTCGATGCTTT
>JANOEF010000411.1:0-3498 GCA_031413075.1 Acidobacteriota bacterium
ACAAAATGACCGAAGCCTATTTTTTAGCCAGTCTCGGGTTTGCTCATTACGAAATTGGTGAGGAACAAGAAGGGGTCAACTCTCTAAATCAAGCTTTGCAAATTGTCCCGGCAGGATCAGCTCCCGAGGTTGAAGGGAAAATTATTTCCGGATTGATCAGAGTCTATGCCGGAATGGAAAACAAAGGAAAAACCCAGGAGATGATTCGATTAGCATCGAGCCGCAAACTCGATGCCGGAATTAACGCCGGAACGGTGCAAGTTTTAGCGGCGGCAGGCTATGCGGAAGGCGTTTTCGGCAATAACAAGGAAAGTCTGAGACTGCTTAATTTAGCCCTTTCCGTGGCAGATAAATTAAATCACGAAGTCGAAAAAGCCAAAATTTTATACGATATTTCAACTGTTTATACAGACGAAAATAATCATCAAACTGCACTGCAAGCCGTTCAAACCAGTCACGATTTTTGGAAGAAGATCGGTAATCAATCAATGGACTTGGAAACTCATTACCAAATGGGATTGATTTATACTGGAATGGATCAAGACCAGGGAGCAATGGATAACTTCAAGACTGTGTTGGGTTTTCCAGAGGATGTCGGGATGGTAGATTTTAGAGCAAGTTCAAATCTGTTTCTCGGCCTTATCTATTCGAACAAAAAAGATTTTCAGTCATCGCTTGAACATTACAATCAGGCTTTGACGATGTTTGAAAGTCTGGATGACAAAAATAATCAAAAAACTGCCTTGAACGGAATTGCCGATGTTTATGAGGAAATGAAAGACAAGAAAAAAGCCAAAGAATATCGGGATAAAGTTAAGAAAATAAAAAATTAAAGGAGAACTAAATAAATGAGAAAGCATATACTTATCCTGGGTTTATTGGCATTATTTCTGACCAGCGCAGCCTTTGCCCAAGATACCATCAGCGATTTTCTGAACCAAAAAACGGCTGGAAAACCCTTTGCCTCAATTGATGCTTATTTGGCTCAAAATAAACAAGATTTTGATAATAGTGATGAAGTTGTTAAAATTTTTAATCAGGAACGAGTCCGATTAGGTGCGAATTTTGAAACCGAGCTTTGGAAGTATCTTAGTAAAGATTTGCGCAAACATTATTGGATAAATATTTTTGTCGAAACGGAGGAGTTTTTGAATGGCAATAAACCACTCCCTGACCTCGCCGCCCGGATCCGCTCAAATGCACAGGATTTTCCGGTAAATTCAGATGATTACGAACTTCTGGGGATGAAATTTACAATTTTGCGGGGGGTTACGGTGGATCTATATCTGAATAAAAAGCTTGATTCGGCAAAGATAATTAAGCAAAAGGCACAGCGCATTTATAAAGACATTGAACAAATGGGGGTCATCGGAGCGACGGATGAGTTTGTGACCTGTATCTACGAAAACCTGGAAAAGAATCCGGGTAGTTGCCGACAGGTCAATTCAGCGAGCAGTATTTCCACGACAGAAACAACAAATACTTCGGGTTCAAATAATTTATCCGGCGGTGTTTTAAATGGTAGGGCGATTTTACTACCCGCACCCGAATATCCGAAAGCCGCCAGTGCCGTTAGGATAACCGGAACTGTCGAGGTTGAGGTCATTATTGACGAAGCAGGAGATGTCATTTCGGCTAAAGCACTTACAGGACATCCGCTCTTACAAGCCGCAGCAGTTGAGGCAGCCAAACAAGCGAAATTTAAGCCAACACAGATTGGCGGTCAATTGCTAAAAGTGATCGGAACAATCGTTTATAATTTCCGCAAATAAATGAAAAACGAAAAAGTGGAAAGACATGGTTCGTGGTTGAAAAGTTGCCCGAACTGTTTCGCCATCAACAATGATTTAGCCGAAAATTGCCATCAGTGTAATTCCAATCTCGGTTCAAATCTCAGTCCGCTCGGCATCATCCGATCTGAAGCCGAACTTTTAGGCAAAGCCGCGACCCATAAACCTAAACCGATTGTATTATTTGTAGTCTGGCTGATTTTTTTGCCGGTAACCGTCATCGGGCTTGGTTTAGCTTTTAACCAGGCCATTTATGACCGTGGTTCAAATGCATTTCTGGCTTTCTGGTTTGGTGTTTTTTCCGCGATGACTGGAATTTATTTTCTCTTCACTGTCACGCGAAATTATTTTACAATGAAGAAAAAAAGATTTTTGGACTAATAATTAGCAATGAAAAATGTGTTTTTAATAAATTTTAAGAGTTTGGTTTTATTAACTTTAATGACTTTTTGCTTCGGATTTCTTGCTTTAGAATCTTTGGCGCAAAAGACTTATATAGACGCTCCCGTCACCAAAAACGGATTGATAAAAGCCCTGAGATTACGACAGTTTCAAACCTCAGATATTGTGAAAATCATTAATGAAAGCGGCGTCGAGTTCAAATTAACCAGCGACATTCAAAACGAGCTTGAACAAGCCGGCGCCCGTCCTGAACTGATCGAAGCCGTCCGCCGGAACTTTCGCGGCGCTCTTAAAATAAAACCAACCACTTCTATCACTTACGAAGGTCTGATCAGCCAGGCCATCAACGTTTATGAATCCGCCAACAGTTCAGATCGGGCGATCCAAATCTTAAACCAGGCAGTTGCGCTTGATCCGAACAAATCCCGCGCTTACCAAATGCTTGGCTATGTGACCCTTTATGGCAAACGTGATTTTAAAAAATCTGAGGAATATATGCGAAAAGCGATTAATCTGGGGGGAAGTGCCGTTTTTCGTTTGCGCCACTCGCACGATTTTAACTTTTTGCAAAGTTGTTCCGGCTCATTTTATATTTCCAAAGGTTCCATCCGTTACGAAGATGATGAAAATGTTCACACTTTTCAAGTGCGCGATGCTGACATCGTAAAAATTGATACCGGCAACAAATGGACCGGGCTTTTAAAAATGAAAGGTGGAATTTTCAACCTCGTGATTCGTGATAAAGCTGATGTCAAAGACAAAGATAAATACCAGTTTTCACCGCTCACCGGAAAAGGCGATGAAGCCAAAATGATTATCAGGCTGGTGGGGAAAAACTGAACTCAAACTGCAAGTCTGGAAATACAAATCGTTCTCAATTTGCGGCTAATAAACTAAGTTGCCCCAAATAATATGAAAAAAACATTTTTAGGCTTACTGACAGCTTTGATATTTACTTTTTCGATACAGGCTCAAAGCATAGTCGGAAATTGGAAATTGAGTTCAATCGTCATTGAGAAAGATATGGCATTTCCGATTGTGGCACCAATCAGTCTGAACCTGGATAAAAAAGGCAGGATCGGAGGTAACGGCGGGTGCAATAGTTTTGGTGGAAGTTATAAATTGAGCAAACAAAACAAAGTAAGATTTACCGATATTATTTCGACTCAAATGTTTTGCGACGGAGTCTCACCAACCGAACAAAGATTCTTTCAAAGCTTGATGGAAGCGACAAAAATTTACTTCAAAAAAGGACAACTGATCATTGAAAATTCTACCAAAGGTATTCATGTCGGCGCCCGCCTCG
>JANOEF010000412.1:0-10285 GCA_031413075.1 Acidobacteriota bacterium
GCCATTGGTTTTAAAAATAGTCTCGCTCGTTTCAATCATCGGGATCATCTTTCTCTTTTTTACCGATAAATTCAGGCTTTCGGCATATCTCACGCTCGGTTTGTTCGCTGTCTTAGGATTATTTTATCTATTCAACCAGGGGTTTCCCCTCGAAAGTTTTCAAAAGCTGCGGATTATGGGGGTTTTGCAACGGCTCGCCCTCTGTTATTTGTTTGCTTCACTGATCTTTCTCTGGACCAGTTGGAGACAACAGGCCTACCTTGCCGTTATTTTATTGCTTTTGTATTGGGTTTTGATGCTTTACGGCGGCAACGGCGACCTTTCCATGGAAGGCAATTTTTCAGGTGTCATTGACCGAATAATTTTGGGCGAAAATCACATTTATAAACCAACCAGCAAGTTTTACGATCCCGAGGGGATACTTTCGACCATGCCGGCTATTTCAAGCTGCCTGATCGGAGTCCTCTGCGGTCACTGGATAAAATCAAGCCGCAGCGATCTGGACAAAGTCTCGGGAATGTTTTTCTGGGGCGTGGCACTGATGTCAATCGGGTGGATCTGGAATTTTTGGTTTCCGATTAACAAACCCATCTGGACCAGCAGTTATGTGGCCTTTATCGGCGGACTCGGACTTTTATATTTGGCCTTCTGTTATTGGCTGATTGACATTAAAGGTTATCAAAAATGGACGAAACCCTTCGTCATTTTCGGGACAAATGCGATCGCTTTATATTTCGGGTCGGCGATCTTTTCACGCATAATCTCAAAATTACCCGCCGGCGTTAGCGCAGACGGTAAAACAATCAATGTTCAAGCTTGGTTCTACAACACATTTTTTGTGCCGTTGGCCGAACCCATCAACGCCTCTTTGGCTTTTGCAGTTTTCTACATTTTATTTTGGCTCTGCTTAATCTGGCTGCTCTACCGAAAGAGAATTTTTATCAAAGTTTAAGATTGAAATATTTTAAACTACCAAAGAGTGAAAAAGTTTTGTTCAGGCCTCAAGTTCAAACCTTTTTCACTTTTAGCCTTTTAAACTTTCAAAGAACTTGAATTTTGCCGTCAATAATGTTATCAAATGAGGTGGTCTAGTCCACCAACTTTTCAAAGAATATGAAAAACAGTATCAATCGTCAGGGACAAACTCCGATTTACGAACAGATTTATCAGAATTTAAAGACCAAAATTGATAATACCGAATTTTTGGCCGGCGAAGCGTTTCCGTCTGAACGCGAGTTGGCCGAAAACTTCGGAGTCAGCCGAATGACGGTTCGTCAAGCACTTAACACTTTGAAAAATGAGGGTTTAATTTATCACGAACGCGGGATTGGGGCCTTTGTTGCCAAGCGAAAATTAGACGTTCACACCCGAAATTTAGTTGGATTTACCGAAGAGATGAAAGAACGCGGCTTACAGCCCAGTTCAAAATTATTATTGGCAAAAATCGAATCAGCCGAAGCGGAAACAGCCCAAGAATTAGGAATTGAAATCGGTGACGAAGTGTTTCATTTGCAGCGATTACGCTTGGCGGACGATTCGCCGATGGCTTTTGAAGACGCTTATTTGCCAGCCGTTCGCTATCCGAATTTAGACAAATTTAGTTTAGAAAAAGTGTCGCTTTACGAAATTTTAGAAAAAGAATATGGAGTCCGAATGTTGTACGCCGAAGAAATTTTGGAAGCCATGGCGGTCACCAAAGAGATCGGACACGCACTTGCGATCAAAAAAAACTCCCCCGTCCTGATGGTGCATCGGGTTGTTTTTTCGGACGCTAATCTGGCAGTTGAATCGGTCAAAACTTTTTATCGGGCTGACCGTTATCGGGCAACATTTCATTTAACGAAAAATGGATTATGAAATTAAAAGTGAAAAGTGAAAAATTAAAAAAGTCGTATCAAATTGCAATTTTTTTTGCATTTTTAATTTTTAATTTTGCCTTAGCAAATCCGGCATTTGCCCAGAATGATTTGCAGAAAGTCTCAAACGGCGGGTTTATTGAAAAATGGCTTTTCTCAAATGAGTTTCCGGCCGAAGTTGATGCGGGAATGTGGGAAAATTTTAACCGTTTTAATCTCGAAACTTTGCCGCAAAAAGAATGGCTTGCTCCCTTCGCAAAACCTCAGGTCGGTAGGCAGTTGGCGGTGGCAGTTGGCAGTCAGCAATCTTCTTCAACCTCGAATATTCAAAATAATGGGCAACCACTTCCCGAAATCGGCGCGGCTTCGTCTATAAAAATCTTTCCCGATGCCAAAGAAATAATTTGGACTGGGTTTGTCGAAAAAGATGCAGTGCTTGCTTTTCATCTTTTCCACGAAGGCAAACCGATCGGCACAGCCTACGCCGCCAGTTACATAAATTCGACAATTGAAGAAGTTAAGTATATCGAAACCGACGGCTTCCTCGGTTCAATCTGGCTCAACGGCGAAAAAATTTATGACGGTTATTCGCTGACTTTGAAAAAAGTAGCCACGGCGAAATTTAAGAAAGGCGAAAACACTTTACTCGTGCGCGCAACGGGAATTTTGGGCGATTACTGGCGGAAAGACGGCGGTTGGAAAGCGACGATTCGGCTTTGGAACGATAAAACCTCCGCCGAAAACTCTGCTCAATACAAATCCATCAACCAAACGGGTTCAATTTTTTATCTCGAAGGTTTTCATGTTGACCCGGTTTATTTACAAGACCAACGAGGTTATTCAAAAGTGACGCTCTCGAATATGAATCAATACGTTTCATCACTTCGAGCAGATAAAAATTACGGAGTTTTTCTTTCGGAAATTGACTATCTGAAACCATATTTGGACACCCACCCGGAAGACCGCGAGTTTTTGCGTCAAACAGTCAAAGAAGGTCGAGTCGGCACCGGCGGCGCGTATAATCAATTCAACGAAAATACCATCGGCGGCGAAGCAATTATTCGCAACATCCTCTACGGTCAGGAAATGCACCGGGCAATGTTGGGCAGAAAATCCGAATCGCTCGCCCAGTGGGACGTTTTCGGACACGCTCCGCAAATCTCGCAAATTGCTCAAAAGTCGGGTTTTACGGGAATTGCCTGGTCAAAGAAGATTACCGGTTTTCAGCCGTTTTTCCTTGATTATGCTTTAGACGGTTCGCGCCTTTTACATCGGCGGGTTGATTACGCTTATTCTTTTTCGGGCTTCGGCAGCGGGAAAAACTACACATTCGAGAATTTCCTGAAAATGACCGAAAACAAATTTAAGGAAACTCAATCTTTCGGTTCAGCCGTTGATCTGCGAATCAATGCCGCCGATTTTACTCCGCCGTGGACAAATCTGGCGGGAAATGTCGAAAAATTAAATCAAAATAAGCCGCAGATTCGGACCACCGGACAGGCTCAAGACCTTTATTTTCAAGCCTTAAACAAAGAAATAGCCGACGGTAAACTGAAACCGCCAATCACTTCACGCGACAAATTATTTTTCCACGTTGGCGTAAATATGGCGCGGTCTGACTTAAAGATTGGTCAGCGTCTGGCGGAAAACGTCACGCTCAACGCAGAAAAGTTCGGCTCAATCGCCTATCTGCTCGGCGCAAAATATCCCGATTTAGCACTCGACAAAGCGTGGCGGCAGATATTTTTCGGCTCGCATCACGACGCAATCACGGGAACGCCCAGCGATTCGGCATTTTTGGATTTGGTTTTAGGGTATCGGGAAGCGATTGAATTAAGCAAAGGTGCTTTGGATGAGTCGCTTCGATTTATCGCCAAGCAGGTAAATACGAAGTCTCAAGTCTCAAGTCTCAAGTCCAAAGTCATTCCTGTTATCGTGTTCAATCCGATGAATTGGAAAAGGAGCGATATTGTAAAAATAAGGATCGAATTTCCTGAAGCCGTTAAAGATTTCATTTTAACCGATGAAACAGGTAAAAAGGTAAATTTTGAGGCATTTCGAGGAGGCTTAGAATTACCAAAGAACAATACCGTTTACTCATCACACGGCAAAACTATTTATAAAAAGCCAACCGGCGGTGGCATAAAATGGAACGAGTTTGAGTTTATCGCAAAAGATGTGCCTTCAATCGGTTACAAGATTTTTTATGTTGTCCCTACCAAAGAAATAAATGAAGAAATAAATATCAAAAATAGTTCCAATATAATTGAAAATGAGTTTTACGAAATCACAATAGATGAAGCCAAAGGCGGAGCAATTTCCAGCATTTACGATAAACAAGCGAAACGCGAAGTCATCAACACTTCTCGTGGACATTTAGGAAATGAAATTGCGAGTTTGAAAGAAGAACTAACCCGTAAAAATGTCATTTATCCAGCGTGGGAAATGTGGACGACTGGCGAGAAAAAGTTTTCAACTGAAAAAAACGCGAAAGTCTCCCGAAATGAAAGAGGCGTTTCAAAAAACCTCATCATTGAAGGCGAATTGCCGAATATGCAAAAGTTTCGCCAAACGATTACGCTTCACAATTCTATCAAACGAATTGATTTCAAAACCGAACTGATTGATTACAAAGGCTTCAGCGAACTTTTTACCGTCAATTTCCCGCTAAATTTAACCGGCGGCGCGTTAGTTACCGAAGACCGTTTCGGCACAGTCGTCCGCAACGCGAGCAAAGGCTTTCTGGATTTTCGTACCAATACCGACAAACTTGTTTCAGGCGCACCGGTTTATTCGGTCAATAATTGGGCGGAATACGGCTCGGTTTTGAACTTAAATTTTGTGCAACAGGGAGACGCGGAGACACGGAGAGGGGGCGACACTCAGAAAAAAGCCGATGATTCAAAAACACAAAATGAAATTAGAAAAGATAGCCCACAAATCTCCGCGTCCCCGCGTCCCCGTGTCCCCGCGTCGCAAATAATCGCCAGCGTTCCCTTTAAGCCGTCTGCTTTAATCCGTCCCAAAGGCGATGTTTTTGAATCTGCAACCGAAAATATACTTTCAAATTTCATCAAACGCGGAGTCTCGATCACTCCTTTTTACGATGATTTTGAAGCGGAGCGGCGCAAAAATTTGACGATTGAAGATTCGACGATGCCGAAAAAACTCAATGACGACATCGCCTATCACAATTTCAGAATCGCGCTCGGTGATGAGACACAAAACACTTACACCGCTGAACTTTTCAAACTTGTGTCAGCGGAAACGCGCAGCAAATTTGCCGACAGATTAGCCAAAGACGGTTTTGCCTATCTTTTCCTCTACGATAAAAATGTTCCCGAAGGCTGGTCGCCGATGCCTGTTTTGGTCATTGCCGGTGATGTCAAAAAAGCGTCTGAAAATTTAGTTGAACCGATTAAGCAAGGCGAATTTACGTTGAATATTTCGGCGGAAAGTTTTGCGGTGGAAACCCTCGGTAAGCAGGCAGCCTTGCCTGCGAGTGAGACGCAGGCTGGCAGCCCGCGCTCCGAGTTGCCGCAAGTTCCCAATTACGGCGTGGCGTTGATAAATAACGGAACGGCGGGAGTTTCGCTCGAAAATCCGAATACTTTGACGCTTCATTTGACGCACACGGCGATCTTTCCGGCGGTCAATTTGCCGTTTGAATTCGTGCCGGAAAACAAAACGCATACTTTCACCTACTCGCTTTATCCGCACCAAAAAGATTGGCGCGAAGGCGATACGGTCAAGGTTGGATACGATTTTAATAATCCGTTGATTGCCGTTCAAACCGAAATCCACGATGGAAATTTGCCGAGTGAAAAGAGTTTTTTGGAAATGACAAATTCAAAACTTGTTTTATCCGCATTAAAACTTGGTGATAATCCGCAAGCAAATTTTAATTCAATCAAGGACGAAACACAGCGACCTATAATTTTCAGATATTATGAATCTGAGGGCAAAAATAATACTTCTCAAGTTAATTTTGGCTTCGATGTTACAAGTCGAACAGGAATTGATTTGCTGGAAAATAAAACTAAAATTCCCGAAATTGCTTTACATACACCGCGAAGTTTTGGTATTTCTGCCGATGCTTTTGAAATTGAAACTGTTCAATTAAAACCAAAAAAAGTTCAATCAAATTCCCAACCAATCGGCATCACCAAAGAACCGATTCAACCCGTTTTCTCACGCTATTGGATGCACAATATGGGAGCCGCACCGATTGGAAATGATGCGGTCAAAGTTTCTCTGCGACCCGTTGAACAAATGGGAAATCTTTCTACTTTTGCCTGGGAAGACCCGTATAATCAAGGCGGAATTACGACTAATGCCGTCCGCGTTCAGGTCGTCAATAACTACCAGGACCAAACAATTTCGGGCGAAATCACATTAGAAGCTCCCGAAGATTGGCGAGTCGTGCCGGACAAGATCTCCTACGAAATTGAGCCGAACGGTTCATTTGTCAAAGATGTGGTGGTGATGGCTTTTCCGGTGAAAAAGAATCTGGAATTTGAACGCGCATCGGGTTTGGTAAAGGCGAGAATTGAACACGATGGGCAGATTTTCCAAGACGTTTTGCAAGTCGGCAAGCCCTACAAACTCGAATGGCGCACCGAACAAACGTTTGAAAATGTAACGGTTTACATCAAAAATCCGTATCGGCAAACTATCGAAGGAGCAGTCGCCCTGATAACTCCGCCCGAAACCTGGGCAGGCGGAATCTATTCAACTGAACCTCTTTTCCCGCGTGAACAAGGCTTTAGCGTTCCGCCAAATTCGGAAATTAGTTTGAAATTTGAACACGGAGTTTTGCCCGAAGGCAGTTGGCGCATTGCGAGATTGGTGTATAACGGAAATCTTGATTACAAACGAGCCGACTCGTTAATGAAAAATTCAAAATGAAAAATTCAACATTATTTTCAATCGTACTTTTTACATTTTCAATTTTTAATTTTTCATTGTTTGGGCAGGCGCAAACAAAAGCCATTTGGGTTCGTCCGTTCATCAATGCCAATTTTGAAACGCGGAAAAATCCGATTGAGGCTCGAAAATACATCAAAACCGAATTGGAACGAATGAAACGGGCGGGTTTTGACACGGTTTTTCTCGAAACCTTTTGGGACGGCTACACGATTTATCCGTCACGAATTGTTCCGCAGCGTCCTCTCGTCGTCCCTTACGGCGTGTCTCGCAAAGACGAAGCCGGACAGACTGAAACCTACGATGTTTTGCAGTTTTATCTGGACGAAGCGGAAAAATTAGGAATGTCGGTTCATTCGTGGATGCACATTTTTCATCAATGGAACACGAATTTGGGTGATGTTTCCAAGTCTCCAATCTTCTCAAAATTCCCGGCATGGATGGTCTTGGATAATAAGGGGTCGCATCTGGTTGTCAGTGAAGCCGAAGGGGCGAACCGCGATGTTTTCAAGGTTTTTATGTCGCCTTCGCATGCAGGAGTGAGGAAATTGCTGGTCGCCGTGATGCGTGAAATGGTGGCAAACTATCCGAAGCTCGGCGGCGTTCAGCTGGATTATATCCGTTATCCTTTGCATTACCCCGAAACACCTTTTGATTATTCGGCGGACGCTTTAGCACAATTTAAGAAAGACACGGGATTGGATGCTAAAATTTTGAAAACAACAGAAGAACAGCACAAATGGCAGGATTGGAAAACGCTCAAGGTGACCGAAGTCGTCCGACTTTTGAGCGATGAAGTCAAAAAGAAACGTCCTGATTGGGAAATTTCGGTCGCCGTTTTTCCAGGCTTTGAAAATACGCTCAAAGTAAAAATGCAGGATTCGCGCGATTGGGCAAACAAAGGCTATATCAACGCATTTTATCCAATGTGTTACAGCCCAAATTTTGAGACGGTTGAACGCTGGGCCAAGGAATTTCGCACCGACATCAAGCCGCCGATGAAGGTTTTTTTGACGCTTTATGTTTCGCATTTTTTCAAAGACGGCAAGCTCGATGAGCGTTTCTTAAACCTTGAAAAGAAATATAATTACAGCGGTTTAGCGATATTTGCTTCGCAACTTGTAACGGATGATTTGGTTGAGAAACTGGCAAGCAGATAAATGATGCTTTGATGTTTTTGTATAGACATCAAAGCATCAAATAGATATAATTTCCTTACTATGAGAACAACAATTACTATCGAAGATGACATTGCAATTCGCTTGACCGAGTTGCAAAAAAGCAAGAAAATTAGTTTCAAAACAGCCGTTAATATATTGTTAAGAAAGGGTTTATCGGTTGAAGAAAAACCGCCAAAGGTGAAGCCGTTTAAGATAAAAGCACGTTCGCTTGGAAAACCGCTAATAGATGTAAATATAGATAAGATTAGCGAAGTAATTGATAAACTCGATGAGTTGGAGGGAGTTTATGATTCTTTCCGACGCTAATCTGTTGATTTATGCTTACAACACCGAAGCAGTTTTTCACGAGAAATCAAAAAAATGGTTAGCTGAACAACTTTCAAGTCCCGAACCTTTTGCATTTTGTTGGCAAACCATTACAGCTTTTTTGCGAATTACCACGATTCCGAAACTTTTTCCTGATGCTTTCACACAAGAAGAAGTTCGAGGTTTTGTCAACGATTGGTTGTCAAATCAAAACGTGCGGGTTTTAACGCCAACAACAAATCACTGGGCGATTTTTGAACGGCTTTTAGTAGAAACTAAAATTGTCGGGCCAAAAATGATGGACGCACATTTGGCGGCGTTAGCAATCGAACACGGCGTAACTTTGGCGACAACTGACCGAGATTTTAATGCTTTCAAAGGTCTTAAAACTCTGAATCCGATAGATTTATGAAAAAAACATCTGTGTTTATCTGTGTTTATCTGTGGTTAATTTTTCTTTGCCTTTCCACAAATGCACAGGCGAAATTGACTTCAAAAGTTTTGCTGATTCCGCTCGATGATCGTCCACCGTGTTTGCAAATGCCCGTCAAAATGGGACTTATCGGCGATGTCGAAGTTGTCACACCGCCGCGAAATTTGCTGGGACGATTTACCGAATTCGGCAAATCGGATGAAGTTATCAAATGGCTCAAGACGCAAAATTTGAAATCATTTGACGCGGCGATAATTTCGCTAGATATGCTGGCCTATGGTGGTTTGGTGGCGATGCGCGAATACGAAACCGACACCGCAACCGCGATGAAACGTGCTGATTTTATCCGTGAAATTCGCAAACTTGCCCCGAAAATGCCGATTTACGGCTCAAGCGTGATTATGCGACTCGCTCCGACGGGCAATGTCGTCAACGAATCTTATCGGGCAAATCTATCGAAATGGGCGGAAATTTCGATTGATGAATCGAAAAAAGCCGAGACTGCCGAACTCGAAAAGAAAATTCCTCCTGAAGCGTTGGAGAAATACAAAATGGCTCGGCTGAGAGACTTGAAACTTAATCTTTATTCGGTCGAATTGGTGCGGGATAAGGTCATTGATTACCTGATTTTATCGCAAGACGACGCGAAACCGAACGGAGTTCACATTGCCGACCGTGAAACGCTTATTCAGTATGTCAAATCCAACAATCTCGGCGAAAAAGTTGCGATTCAGCCCGGTGCGGACGAAGTTTCGATGCTTTTGCTGGCTCGAACAATGACCGATAAATACAAGTATCGCCCGAAAATCAAAGCGATTTATTCGGATGAAAAGATTGCCGACCAAATTATGCCGTATGAAGACCGTCCGTTAAGAAAGACTGTAAGTTTTCATATCAAAGCAGTTGGGGCTACAGAAGTTCTGGATGAAGGCCAAGCGGATATTTTGTTTTATGTGTTTGTTTCGCGGTTTGAAAGCGGAAAGGCGGAAAAATTTGCGAGTGAAATAAATAGTAAACTAACAGCTGAAAACGATGTAATCATTTTTCAAAAGGCTAAGTGGAAACCCTATATCATTGCAGATATTGATATTAAGGGAGAAATCCAAGGAGCAGATATTAAATTTACTGAGATGTTGAAAAATAGACTTCTTCTAAGAGACGCTTTAGGATACGCATCTTGGAACACTGCCGGAAATACGATCGGAACAGCATTGCCGCACGGAATTTTATCTGCTATTTCACAAATTCTTTTTGAAGAAGATATAAAAACTAAATATCGTTCTCCAAAGATACCAAAAGATAAATCAATAGCGGTTTTTGGCGTTTGGACAAGCGAAAGAAAAACAAGAATGGCAATGGCTCAAACTTGGTTTATGCTAAATCGCTTACTTGACGATTACGTTTATCATTCGATTGTCAGACCTCAGGCTATTAAATTTGCTCAAGGCAAAGGCTGGAATGTTTTTCGTTTTGAAACGGAGCAAACCAAGGCAGTTGAAGTATTCAGTTCACAAAAGGTTCAATATGAAATTTGGAAAAACTTAAATGGTCTTTCAATTAATTGTGAGCGAACAAAAATTTTC
>JANOEF010000413.1:0-3982 GCA_031413075.1 Acidobacteriota bacterium
CCTTTTTTATCAATTCGTTGGGTGCCGCTCGCGCTTTACCCAACGCTATTAAATTTGTCCCTTTCAGGGACTTTAAGGAAAATTTAAACAGACTCTTAACTTGAGACTTGAGACTTGAGACTCACTATTCCTCCAAAAGCGGTTTCAAAATTACGGATCCGCGAATTTTTTCGATGCGGGCGGTCACGTCTTTGGTCAATTCTTCGGGACTTTGCTCGGGTGCTTCAGTTTGTAGATTTTTCCGAATTTCTTCGTCTGAGAGTCCTTTCAGCATATCTTCTAAAATAAACGAATCGAAATCATCATAGTTCGGAATCCCGAGGGCATTTGGCACATTCATTCCGACTACTTTGGTTTGTGCCATTTCGGTTGTCCAATCTAAAATTTTGTCAATCGGCTCCGCGTCGGGAAAACGCTCTTTTATCAGCGAAAAAACGCGTTTCTTATCATCAACATTCATCAGCAAAGCCATAAAGAAACGGTGTTCAGGCTCAGTGATATAATTGCGCCGATTGGTAATTTCATTGAGTTTATCCTGTTTTTCAAAGATGGTCACGATGGTGTCGGCCAATGCGCCGTGCCGTTTCCGGGCGACCTCAACCGCTTTTTCAAAACGGTCTTCAGTTTGCTCGACATTAAAAAGTTGTTGGATGCCGTGACTTCGCAAAAGTCCACGGGTCGAGCCGAGAATGGTAAAAGTGGACTGGAAATCTGCTATCTCCAGCATATCAAATAAGAGTTTGTCGGCGTCAGCGTGTTTGGCCCGGAGCATCATCGTGATGGCCTGCATCTTTTTGGTCAGATTCGGTTCGGAAAAAAATGGATCCATCGCCAAAAAAGGTTTGCGGTAATCGAACTGCGGCAGATTGAGAGGGCTTCGATGAGTACGGACGACAATCGTCGCCGACGGTTGGTCGAGATGAAAAAGCGAGTGAATAAAATCCCTGCCCGGCAGAATTTTCCGCACATCGCCTACTTTTAATAACTCGCAATGGTCTAATTCGATTTCGCCCAATTCAGTAAAAACATTGATCACCTCTTTGGTTTCAAAATCGTAACTGCTATGAATGCTTGAGCCGTGAAGGACCTGAAAGGCTCCGCAAAAAGCGTGCTGATGAATCGAGGTGGTGCCTTCGAGCCAAAAATAAATGTCAATATGAAAACGCGGACTGTTATACAGAGTGATTGGCGGATCACCGAATCTGCCGGGCAGATCGCGTTGTTCGGGAAGATTTATCTCGCCCAATGTCCAAAAGATCGTATCCCAGGCGCTCACCTTGCCGGGTAAATCAAAATCCCGCAGAGACTGGGCCGCCACCGTAGGAAAAAGATCCTCGCTATAATTTTTGTCACGCCACAGTTTTTCGACTTGTTTTCCTAATTCTTCAAAGACTTGCATAAAATTTAATCAAATTTTGGAGGCGGAGGGTTTTTTAATGATTTTGTTTCGGGTAATTTGGAAATACCGCGAATTATCAAAAAGACCACTCTCAAAAGTTAGAATTACGCCCCCAAAAACACTTCCGTTACCAATTATAGATGCGATTGGGTTAAACTCAAAAGACCTCGAACTAAACTTCGAACTGACCGTTTGAAATTGTTTAACTCATAAGACCTTTTTAAGTTCAAAACACGGCGAAAGGAAAAAAATGCTGTTTCGACAGCCAAACAAAATGAGAAAACTCTCAACTTTCAACTATTTCACTAGGGCAAACGCATCTAAATTTCCTTAAATGTCGCATCAGCGACAATTTGACTTGAGCCGGGTAATTTATTGCACGGGCCGCGATAATAAGATTTAGGTCGCGAGAGCGACAATTGAAAAATCAAGCATCTCTTCAGTTGTCGCTCCCGCGACAAGCATATTTTCCCAACTCAGCAGTCCTTAAAAGAACTGCCTAAATTCAATAAGTCGCGACGCGACAATGAATTACGATAGGAATAGAATTCTTTTGTCAAAAAAATTAGATGCGTTTGCCCTAACTATTTCACCGAGTACCTTTTGTTTTAAGCGAGTTATCTGCTATATTTTGCCCAATCTTTTCAAAATTCAAAAAATCAAAGGAAAAAAAATATGGAAGCAACCGGTGATAATTTTGCAGCAACAACCGATTTACAAACACATCCGAAAGGACTTTACGTGCTTTTTGCTACGGAAATGTGGGAGCGATTCAGTTTTTACTCGATGCTCGCGCTTTTTACCCTTTATCTACGTGATCCAAATCAGGGGTTTGGGTGGACCGGCGCCGAGGCCACCACGCTCTATGCCAATTATCTGATGTTTGTTTATGCCAGTCCTCTCATCGGCGGTTTGATTGCCGATAAGATCACCGGGTATCGCAAAGCCGTGATGATTGGCGGATTTTTCTTTATGGCCGGACACGGATTGCTTTCGATCCCGGCAATTTGGGCGGTCTATGCCGCGCTGACTTGTCTGGTCATCGGAAACGGATTTTTCAAGCCGAACGTTTCGACCATGGTCGGTAATCTTTATCCGGAAGGCAGTCATTTGAAAGACCGTGCCTATAATATTTTTTATATGGGCATCAATATCGGAGCTTTTCTGGCACCGATCGTGATGGAAGTGGTCAAAGCCTATTTCGGATTTCATGCGGCCTTTGCGGTCGCGGCTTTTGGAATGGTGATTTCGGTCGGGACGCTGTGGTATTTCAAAAATTTAGTAGAAGATCGGGATGCTCCAAAATCTTCTGATTCCGAAAGTGTTGCCAATGACGCACGTCAATCCTTGATGAATACAGTTCCGGAATGGAAACGCATCGCCGCTTTGATCGTTATTTTCGCCATTGTCATTGTTTTCTGGATGGTCTTTCACCAAAACGGCTCGACTCTCACGTATTGGGCGGATGACAACACAGATTGGAATGTTTCGGGAACGATTTCCAATTCGATCAACGCTTTTTGGGTGGTCACGCTGACTTTTCCGCTGATTTGGTTTTGGGGATTTCTGGATAAACGCGGCAAAGAACCTTCGACCCCGACCAAAATGGCGATTGGTATGACGTTGACCGGACTTTCATTTTTGGTTCTCTGGTATGGGGCCACGGTTGGCGAAAGTCAAAAACAAAGTACAGAACAACTTGCTGCCGGAGCTTTTCGCGTCAATGAGCGGGTTATGACCAATCTCAAGGAAAAAGGCATTCCGCAGGATGTTTTGGACAAAATCGTCAATGCCAAAGATGCCGAAGGCAAAAATGCGATTTACGGGGTAAAATTTGCGCCGAAAGTTGACGAAGCCACTAAACAGACAATTTCGGGCGAACAGCAATTAATGGCGGCGATCCAAAAAGTTGCGCCGGAACAGGCTGAATCAAATAAGAGCGCGTTCTTACAGGGCTCGTTTTTGTTCAGAGTCTCCCCGTTTTGGCTGATTTTGGCCTATGCAATTGTGACGCTTGGTGAACTGATGTTGTCGCCGATGGGATTGTCGCTGGTCTCGAAAGTTGCCCCCGTCAGTAAACGCGGGTTGTTAATGGGCGGCTGGTTTGTCGCTACCGCCATCGGCAACAAATTGACTCAAATCGGTGTTTTCTGGGACATTTGGCTGCAATCAACCTTTTTCCTGGTTCTGGCCTGTATGGCACTCTTTATGGCAGTTGTGCTGTTCTTCCTGCTCAAACCGCTGAAAAAAGCTATGCCGGGCGTTTGAGAACAAACAAACGGATAAATCGAAAAGGCAAAAGTCGGAAGTAATTTCGGCGATTGCCTTTTTTTATAAAGTAAACTTATACCGGCAAATTGGTTTTGCGGCTCATTCCCGCCTCGAATTTTGTCGCCGATCTGGAGCAGTTTCGAGTGGCGGCTTCAGCCGCTTTCCTGCTCAAGCTGTCACCAAAATCTTATAGAACCTGTTTGCAATTTAATAGCAACAGTTGGAGATAAAAATTTAACAAATTAAAACCCAAATTGCCCGCGGAAAAACGCAGAATACACAGAAAAAAGCCAAAAGCATGAAAATTTCTAC
>JANOEF010000414.1:0-11135 GCA_031413075.1 Acidobacteriota bacterium
AACGTTCGAACCCGACACGATCGGGCTCATGAAGCGCACCGCGTTCAGCCCGCAACTCAGCACCAGCCGCGCCGTGCTCAAGCGCACCGTATCTTCGAGTCGACAAGGTTGGATTAGTGGTAGTCGGTGCGATAACCGAGGATAACCCGTATCAGACTGACCCGATGAGGTTTGAGGTTAAATTACCCACGATACCTACGCCGGAAGACCAAATAGTTACTAAACCAAATCCTCAGGCCTTGGTAGCAATGTTGGACAAAGATGGACGACTTTCACTTAACCGCGAAGAGTCAGGAACAATTTCCGATTCTAAAAAACTGGAAAATAAATTAGTTGAAATATTTAAAGAGCGTGAATCAAACGGAGTTTTTCGGGAATTTTCCAACGAAGTTGAGAAAACAATTTTTCTTAAAGTCTCCAAATCGGTTAAATACGGCGATTTTATCAAGTTGGTGGAAGCCGTTAGAGCTGCAGGTGCCCAGCCGATTGGAATTCAAATTGATGACCTTGGTTCGTAATGTCGTTGGATATCGTTCTTTGCTCGGATTTTCGGGGTCTAAACACAGTCGGCAAGTTGGCTTAAAATTCTATTTCTATCATTTTAAGCCAACTTGCTGACTGTGGCGGATGAATAAGTTGAAACTTTTGCGCTTAACGAAAGGCCTCTTGCTGCCATAAGCACCAATGGACAATTAACAAGGGACAATGGATAATGAAGAAAACCCAAAAACCAAGGTTACTCAACTATTTGCAAACTTTTCTTGATTTTCAATATGTCGCAAAACTTTTGCTGGCCTGCTTAACTTATTGTATTCTCACTTTCTTTTTTTCTATCCGTCACAAATTCACCTCAAAAATATGTTATAAATATCCACATCTAAAATGTCATTTAAGCCAATCAAACGAAGTTTAGGATTTGTGACGATAGTGATGTGGATTGTCACTCTTCTTTTCGTCTCTGCAAAGGCTCAAGAATACGGATTTGATACGTGGACGACTGCCAACGGTTTGCCGCAGAACACCGTCACGGGCGTAGTTCAAACGCCCGATGGTTATTTGTGGTTAAGCACGTTTGACGGTTTGGCACGGTTTGACGGCGTGCGGTTCACCATTTTTGACAAGGGCAACACCAAAGGCATTCACAATAATCGGTTTTCGCGGCTTTTTGTGGATAAAGAAGGAGTAATTTGGGCGACAACCGAAAACGGCGCAGTCACCGTTTATCGAAACGGAGTGTTTTCTTCGCATCACCCCCCCGACGCATTAAGTGGTTCAGTGTCTATTGTTTCGGATGCCGACGGCAATGCCTTGATTGAAACAAATGTCGGGTATTACTCTTTGAAAGATGGCAATTTTATCCCGACGGAGGACAAAAAAGAACCAAATATCAAGCAGCTTTATGGCACCAACTCAGGTGCCAAATGGATAATTCGGGCAGACGGGACTTCACGCTTGAAAAACGGGCAAACGACAAATTACTCCCTCGCTTTGCCGCCTGAGTATTTGAATCAAAACGCAAATTTTCAATATTTGGAGGATTCTCAAGGGGCTTTTTGGCTTGCAACTAATGATAAAATTTACCGTCTGGCAGATGGAAGAGTCACAACCTTTACAAAAAATGAAATCCCGGCTTTGAACGAACTGACTCCGTTTGTGATTCTAAATGATGCAGAAGGAAGTGTTTGGTTCGTCTTAGGCGTGACCGATACGACACGGAAATTAGACTGGCAATTCGTCAGATTTAAGGCGGAAAAATTTACTTCGTATAATTTGGGCAAATCATTGAATGCGACTCAAGGAACAACCGACCGCGAGGGCAATTTTTGGCTGGCAACAACCGCCGGATTTCGACGTTTGCGACCTCAACTCATCTCAACTTTATCCGCTAAAGACGGTCTGGTCAGTAATGAAGTTTATCCGTTACTACAAACAAACAAAGGAGATATTTTTATCGGTTTGGCGCAGGGTTTGAATATTTACCGGGACGGAAAAATCATCAATCCGGGTTTGAAATACACAGGTAATCTTCCGCTTAATATGCGTGGTTTGTGGGAAGATGAACAAGGACAAATTTGGCTCGGCTATCAAGGCGAAGGCGGATTCTGGCGTTTTGAAGAATCTTCGTCCGTCAAACGAATCGGAAACAACGACCTCCCAAATGGCGCAACTGATTTTTCCTCCGACCACGCAGGCAACATTTGGATCGCTACCGAAGAAGGTTTGTTCAAATACAAAGACGATCGCGAAATCGCACATTATACGGTCAAGGATGGTCTGCGGAACGACAGAATAATTACTCTGCATTTCGACCGTAACGAGAATCTTTGGCTTGGCACTTTCGACGGTTTATCACTCTTCAAAGATAATAAATTTACAAATTTTGCCGATGTCGAAAATAGTCCGCAAGGATTTGTGCGGGCAATTTACGAAGACCCGGAAGGCGTCTTGTGGTTCGGAACTTACGGCGACGGTTTAGTGCGATATAAAGACGGCAAGTTTTTCAATTATCGGGTCGCAGACGGACTTTTCAACAACGGTGTTTTTGCCATTCTTGAAGATAATCGCGGAAACTTTTGGATGTCGAGCAATCGTGGTATTCACCGCGTCAGCAAGCAGGAACTGAACGAATTTGCCGATGGTAAAATACCTAGACTTAATAGTGTTTCTTATGATGAAAAAGACGGAATGCTCAATGCCGAATGCAACGGCGGGCGACTTCCGGCGGCGATTAAAACGAAAGACGGCAAATTCTGGTTTGCAACAATGGGCGGCGTGGCGATTATTGACCCGGAAGCCGAAAAAATCAATCCAAATCCGCCGCCCGTTTTAATTGAGAATGTGGCAATTGACCGAAAATCCGTAATCCGCAATTCACAATCCGTAATCGAAATGTTCGCCGGACAAACAAATCTTGAAATCGAATATACAGGGTTGAGTTTAATAAAATCGGCGCAGATAAAATTCAAATACAGACTCGAAGGCTTTGAAGAAAATTGGGTGGGGGCGGGAACTCAGCGGAGGGCAAATTATTCGTATTTGCCGCACGGAGAATATACTTTTCGTGTCATTGCCGCCAATGCCGACGGTGTTTGGAACAACGACGGCGCAAGCGTGAGAATCATCGTCCATCCGTATTTTTATCAAACATTGTGGTTCCGGATTTTGGCAACTTTGGGAGCGGCTTTAATTATTTGGCTGATTTATCAAAATCGCATTTCGCATCTGAAAGAAATCGCCGAAACGAAAACCAGATTTTCGCGACAACTTATTGAATCGCAGGAAGCCGAAAGAAAACGAATCGCGGCGGAACTGCACGACGGCTTGGGGCAAAATCTGATTGTCATCAAAAATCGGGCAATGCTCGGACTCAAAAAAGGTGATGATAAAGAACGAGTGGTCAAAGAACTCAATTCTATCTCGGAATCAGCCACGCAGGCATTGGACGAAGTTCGGGAAATTACTAACGATTTGCGTCCGCAACTGATTGACCGTTTGGGGTTGACCAAAGCCATCAACGCAATGCTCAAAAAGGTTTCGGATGTGATAGAAATTGAAAGCGAAATTGATTCGATTGATAATATTTTTAACGAAAATGAAGAAATCAGCGTCTATCGCATTGTCCAAGAATCACTCAATAACGTCATCAAACATTCAAACGCGACCACAGTTTCGGTGAAAATAAAACAGACGGAAAATACTGTTTCGATTACGATTGAAGATAATGGCAAAGGTTTTGAGGTTGAAAATATCAGTTCGGGACTTGGTTTGGTTGGACTAAAAGAGCGAAGCCAGTTGTTAAATGGTGAATTACTGATTGATTCTGCCATTGGAAAAGGGACAACTATCGAAGTTAAAATTCAAATGCCGAAATAAAATATGGAAAATATTACTATCATTATCGCCGACGACCATCCGATTGTGCGGAAAGGTTTGCGGGAAACAATCGAAGAAGATAGCAATTTTGTTGTTTTGGCTGAGGTTGGTAACGGACAAGAAGCCATCGAAGCAATTGAAAATTTTAGTCCAATTGTAACAATTCTTGACGTTGATATGCCGATAATGAATGGCTTTGAGGTTGCCCGTGCAATTCGGGAAAAGAAATTAAAAACTGAAATAATTTTTATGACGATGCACCGCGACGAAGATTTGTTTAATGAAGCGATTGATCTTGGTGCAAAAGGATTTGTCTTAAAAGATAGTGCTTTGAGCGATATTGTTGAATGCCTCAAAGCCGTTGCGTCAAAAATTCATTACACGAGCCACGCCCTAACTTCGTTTCTCATTAACCGTAGTCGGCGAGCGATTCGGCTTACCGAAAAACAACCATCTATTAATGATTTAACTCCAACAGAACGCAAAGTTCTCAAATTGATTGCCGAAAACCTGACCAGCAAAGAAATTGGCGAACAACTTTTTATCAGTTTGCGAACCGTTGAAAAACATCGTGAAAATATTTGCCAAAAATTGAACCTGCAAGGCAGTCACTCGCTTTTGAAATACGCCGTTCAACACAAATCCCAACTGCTTTAATCCAAAATCTAAAATCCCCAATCCAAAATCGAAATACGTAGTTCCACGTATGCTATTTACGTAGAACTGCGAATTCTCACGCCTTTCATTCAGTCATATCCTAACGATACGACTAACCCCCGTTTGGTATGGAACAAATGAAAATTCTAATAGTTGATGATAACGAACAAGTCCGCAATCTTTTGCGAGACTATCTCCCAACTTCGTTTGATGAGATTTACGAATGTTCCGATGGCGGCGATGCCTTTTTGTTTTTTAAGCAACATCAGCCCGATTGGGTCTTGATGGATTGGGAAATGCCAAAAATGAATGGAATTACTGCAATTCGTCAGATCATCGCTGAATTTCCGAAAGCCAATATTTGTATGGTCACGGCTTTTGACGATGAAGAGATTCGCACCGAAGCATTTGCGGCGGGCGCGAGCGGATTTGTTTTGAAAGATAACTTGTTTGAATTGGAAGACATTTTTGCTAAAGAATTTGAACACTAAATCCGGTAGTGAGTGAGGAATGATTGAGATGAAATACTTGAAAAATAATTTGATGACGGCATCTTTGGCAAACTTTTGTGTGTTTGTCATATTAACTATTTTGATATTAACCGCTAATACTTTTGGTCAAAGAGATTTATCCAAAATAACAACTCCGTCTGATTTTTTTGATCCGGATAATCCAAAACCTCCTCCTAACTCTATCATTCCAGAAAACTGCCGGGGCTACACTATAGTTTTGACCACCGGCGACTCCGAGCCGAGCGGTTTTGGGAAAGTTTTTGCGACCATTACCGGTAGTTCTGGCAGCACCGGAAAAATCGAAATATCCGGTGGGGCATTTCAACGATATAACTCCAGTAATCCGACTGATAAGAGCTGTGTGGTGAACGGGGATGCCACGACTTTTGTTAATTGGAGTAATCCGGGACCTACTTTTTCGCGTAACACCAAATCTACGGTCTTCATTAGAACTCTTGATGTTGGTCAAATTGATTCCGTAATAATTGAACATACTGATTTAGAACCACAGTGGTTACTAACAAAAATACAGTTTTACGGTCTCGGCAGACGCCTCATAAACCGGGACGTTTTTCGGTGGTTTCTTCCGGGAACGCTTAAGCAAACCTTTCGTGTCAATGAGAATCCCGATCTTGCCGATTATCAACTTACAATCACGACCGGGGATGTGTATTTTGGGGGAACCGACTCCAAGATTTACGTTTCGATGAACGGGAGAGACAGAGTTATCCCGAAATTTGAACTCAACAAATATGTTTTTCTCAAAAAAAATCCTTTTGGTCGGAATAGTCTCGCTCAAACGGAAATTTTTGACCAGCCTAAGACTGACGGTTTGTCGAGCATTACGATAAGTCTCGATAATGGGAGTTGGTTTCTCGGCTCAATTACGATTCAGATTCCAGGCTCTTATCGACCTCAGGTATTTCGTTATAACAACTGGATCGAGAGCGGTTCACCCGTCACGATTTATCCGGTCGAAAACCGGCTCAGTCCGACTCGCAAAATCACTTTCAGAAATGAAGCGGGCTTTAACGCCCGAATGATGATTCAATATCTTGAAAATGGACCGCAAGGTAATCCGCTGCCGAAATTTGTCTTTTCCTCGGTAATGCCGTTCGCGCAGAACAGCGTGATCGAAATTCCTGCGGACGCAAAAAACGTAAGTGTATCTATGATCGGTGTCGCCACGGTCAATAATAATTTTTATGTCAGTAATTTTACCGGGTATCTGGCAGGTGATCCTTGTTTTAAGGCTTGGGGGACACTTTTTAGTCCGCAAGGCGGCACTTGCGATGGCAATCCGGTTGCAACAATGGCAACTGCCGAGCCTATTATTGAAAACCAGACTCCTCTTCCGGTAATTCCACTATTAACTCCTAATTATGGTCCCAATTATGGACAACCGCCTCCGGCTCCAACTATCGCCCAAAACGAACAAGATTGCTTTAATCGTGTGCAGAACAAGGTTGCTTACGACACGGCTGGAAGTAAGACGTGGAACGAAAGCAATATTAAAAATCTTTGCAAGGGAACAACTAATCCTTCCGCAACCATAGCTTGTTTTAGTTCAAAAATGCCGCAGTTAGGTTGGTCGAAGGCAAGTCAAGAATGCGTCGCCACGTCCGATTCTTCGCAAGCACAAACGAGGAATAAAATGCCGGTTCCCGCATCAAATCAGCCGACTTCTTCGGGTCTTAATCTTGAAGGAAGCTGGGAAATGTATAACGACAAAGGCGTAAAATTCGACAAATTCGCCAAAATATCTCAAAGCGGTTCAAATCTATCAATCAATAACGGTTATGGGGCAAATTCGACCGCCGTTTTGAATGGCGACAGCCTTAAAACTTCAGATGGACTTTCGGGAACGATTTCCCCGGACGGCACGAAAATCAATTGGAATATAAATTACGTGTGGGTCAAACAGGTTTCCGTTCCCGTTAATACCGCAAATAACGGACAAGTTTCGCCAACCACAATCGGCTCGGCAGGCTCAATCCTAATGCCGGGTCAGGCGAGAGATATTGATGCCAAAAACGGTGCGGTTTGGATCATCGGGACAAATCCTGTTGCGGGCGGCTACGGAATTTATAAATTTAACGGTTCACAATGGATACCTTTTGATGGCGGTGCTGTCAAAATTGCCGTTGATAATACGGGCAATCCGTGGGTTATCAATTCAGAAGGAACAATTTTCCAACGAATTAATAATGCGTGGACGGCTCTTCCGGGTCCGAATGGAGCGAGTCCTTTGGATATTGCGATCTCAAACAGCGGCGAAGTCTGGATTGTGACCGATTCCGGCACCGTCTCGCGTTGGACAGGTTCAGGATGGACAAACTTGATCGCCATTTCTGCCAGAAGAGTTATTTTTACTCCCAACCCCGATACCTTTCAAATCGTGGATGAAAACGGTAAGAGATTTGTCAGACAATCAGGCACTTCATGGATAGCGGCAGCGGACGCATCGGGAATGGCGGATAAATATATCGAATTTGCCGTTGACGGCGAGACGAAATGGGGAATTGATTCATCGTTTAATATTCAAAAATTAGGCGGCGGACAATCTCAGGGGAATTATACTGTTGCGGAAACGCAAATTCAGCCGACTTCGCAAATTACGAATGCACCAACTCAAACAACCAAACGGTCAATCACCTTTAGAAATGAAGCCGGATTCGTGGCAAAAATGATGGTTCAGTATGTTGAAGCGGGTCCAAATGGTATGTCTTTACCTAAGTTTTTGTTTTCAGACAACATTCCGGTTGGACAAAACAGAACGCTCGAAATTCCGAATTCAGCCCCGAATATGCAGGTGACGGTTAGTCTGATCGGCAGTGGAACAATGAAAGACAATTTTTTCAGCACCAATCTCGATGCCGGATTTACCGGAAACCGTTGTTACAAGGCGTGGGGAACATTATTCAGTCCACAGGGCGGAAACTGTCAATAAATTTATGAGTAAATAAAACATTATGAACGCAATTAACCAAAAAACTATTTCAACCAATACTTTCAAATTATTACTGCCGCTTTTGGTAATTCTACTTATTCAGGTTAGTGCCAATGCCCAAACTTTTCAGTTGGATGGAACGTGGGAAATGTATAACGGCAAAAACGAAAAATTCGATAAGGTCGCCACAATTACACAAAGCGGCGGGAATCTTTCGATCAATAACGGCTACGGCTCAAATTCAACTGCTGTTTTGAGCGGCAATACCTTAAAGACCTCAGACGGATTGACGGGAACGGTTTCCGCAGACGGGATGAAAATAAGTTGGAGTATTATTGGTTTCGTTTGGTTGAAACAGACTTCGACTGCAACCAATCCGAATCCCCAAGCTCAGACAGCAGTCAGCCTGAGCGGAAATTGGACAATGTATGGAAAGGACGGGCTGCGATCCGAAAAAGATGCCGTCATTACCCAAAACGGAACGAGCGTGACTATGAATAATGGTTACAGTGCCGAGGAAACCGTCAGCTTGGTAGATTCCAAACTGATGGTCCGGACGTGGCGGACGAACGGGACTGTTTCGGCTGACGGCAAGCGGATTGACTGGTCAAACGGGGTCTATTGGGTGAAGCAATCTCCACCGAGTTCGATTGACTGCGCAAAAGAAGGCGAGCGTTGTGCGTTTCTCGGCACTGCCGATGTCTCATACGGTGCTGGTAGTAATTGGATCACCAAAACAGCAACCAAGTCCATTCATTGCGGTGTGGCAGGTTTTGGTAAAGATCCCGCTCCCAATGTTCTGAAAACTTGCGTAATCGTGCCGAAAAAATGTGCTACCGAAGGCGTAAGATGCGACTTCGATGGCGTAAGAACCGTAACATTCGGTGCGAATGGAAAGTGGAGAACCAAGACATTCAAGAATGGAGTTGACTGTAACGTTGACACCTTTGGTGATCCGAATAACGGGGTATTGAAGAACTGTTATTTGACGACACCGGAGGAAAAGAGGATTAACGAAATCACCTGGCTCGGGACACACAATGCCAATGCCGCCAATTATTACGGTTATTTTTCGATTAATGGACAAAGAGACAGTATTGCCGAACAGCTTAATCGTGGAGCACGCGCCCTGGAAATCGATATTGTTTGGGATAAGCCTAACGGCTATGAGGAAGGCGTTTATACATGTCATTGCGGCGGTGCTCCACACACCAGTCTTCGCGGAACCACACATGGCAATACCTTTCGGAGATTCAGCGAATTGCTGAAGGAGATTGACCAATGGTTGGTTGAAAATCCCAATGAAATCGTTTTCGTGATGCCGCAAGTCAACAGCTCCACCAAAGACCAATTTGATGCCGAGGTCGAGTGGGCTGGCTTAAAGACAGGCATCTACAAAAAGGAAGTTGACAAACCTTGGGCGACAAAATCCGAATTGATCAAAATCAACCAAAGACTTATCTTTCAAATTAGCGACGACGAAAAAAAACAGATGGATGCCATTAACAGTCGGTATGCAAACCCAAAATATTCAGACACCGGAACCGAACTTTTACCGTATGGAACGCTCAGCCCGCCATCGTATGGAAATCTGAATGAATATACAAAAGACAAGGCTGAAAAAGCCAAAAATAATAATAACTTGTTAGTGATCGGAGCCTTTAATACCAATCAGCCAAATGAACTGGTCGCCAAACCCTACAATGAGTATTCATTTCTCAACTCCGCCAAACAAGAATGGGTAAAGAGTTATCCCGACAAAACTTATTTCCCCAGCATCCTTCAGGTAAATCAAATTCATATTGGTGATCCGCTGAGATTTGTCAACGACATCAACGGAGCGGATTATCTGATCTCGTCCAAGATCGAGAGTATCGGTGATACTTCAGGGGACAGTTGGCAGATCAGGTTTGAGAATCTCGGGATCTACAACGCCGGAATAATTGTTACTTACTTTGAGGATAGTGTTACTAACGGCGTCAAAATACCAATGCTTAAGACTGTTGTATCCGGTGTTCTTAATCCGGCTCTGGGCATTGCCAGAATGGTCAACATTCCGAAAAAAACCTCGCGAGGCATGCCGATCGGGGTTACTGTCAGACTTTACGGAGTTGGTGAGTTCGACTTATACTCAGAAAATATTCCGGCAGATTTTATCGGGAGTCCGGTGCCCTGTTTTAGTGCAACCGGCGGTGCCACGACTGCGAAAGCCGGAAGATGTGAGTGAATCGGAGGACTAAATGTCAATGAATCAAAATTGAGATTGAGCTTGAAAGCTTGGTATTTGAACTGGAAGAAAGCTTACATTAAGAAATTTGAGGAAAAATTATGAACGCAATTAACCAAAAAACTATTTCTATCAGCATTTTGAAATTAGTGCTGCCGCTCGTTGTTTTACTATTTGTCCAAGCTGTGGCAAATGCCCAAAGTTATACAGTGGAGGAACAGAATTGCTTCAGTCAGGTGCAGAATAAGGTTGCCTGGAACACCCAGGGAACAACTGTCTGGGGCGAAGACAATGCCAGAGCTCTTTGTCGGGGAGCGACGGATACTTATGTCAGGATCAAGTGTTTTAGTCAAAATATGCCGCAATTGGGATGGCAAAGGGCGACCGAGAAATGTGCCGCTCCCGCCGCTGGCGATCCGAATGCGCCGGCTCAGACGACGTTCAATTTGAACGGGACGTGGGCGATGTATGAGGGAAACGGAAAGCAATACGATAAAAGCGCTACCATTACCCAAAACGGAGCGAGCGTGACGTTGAACAACGGATACGGGAGTCAGGAACCGGGCGCTCTGAGCGGGTTTCAACTGAGTGTGCGGGCATGGAGATTGTCGGGAATCGTGTCGGTTGACGGCAAGCGGATTGACTGGTCGAACGGCTTTTATTGGCTCAATACCAGTGCCGCAACGGTATTGAAGCCGACGATCAAGTTCAAGAATGACAGTTTAATATTTGCTAACGTCAACGTTTTCAGCGGAGATCAACCTTTTGCCGACCGAATAGGATATAGCAACGGACTTCAAAAGGGAAAGACCGATAATGTTGACTTTCCCGGCGGCGGAGTTTCGGTCAATACCCCGCTTGAGATCGAGGTTCTGATGTCACTTCTTAACGGTAATACGGTGACGATCTACCGGGG
>JANOEF010000415.1:0-25706 GCA_031413075.1 Acidobacteriota bacterium
AACAGTGAATCCGAACGTTCTGCTTTGAAATTCAGGTTATCCTGGGGTTTCAAAAGCGTCTGCAAATCAGACGAACTATCAATCGAATGTGACCAGGTATATGAGGCCAGCATTTGAATGTTTGAGCCAATCCGTTTTTTAACTTCAACGTTCAATGCATTATACGAAGAGTTAGCATCCGACAATTGTGCGTTAACATCGGCATACGGATTAATCGGACCTGCGGTCGCTAAACTGCCGGCCAGTTGACTGTCGAAAAGTGCCTTGCTCACCAGTCCGCCGGAAGCCGAAGCGATGAAAAAGTAATTCGGTCCCAGTTTCCTAAAGTAATTGGTCATGATCGGATTGACTACTTTTTGAGTAGCATCCGGAACCCCGTTAATGATCGGAATCGCAATCATTCCGGGAATCACACTGACAAACTGTTTACCGACCGCATTGGTAAAGCACGAACCAAAGGCGCACGAGGTTAAACCGGCAGCTGCGGAGGTCGGCAATGAAATACCAAATGCCGCAGCTGAAAAACTAGTTGGAGCAAAGCCGAAGAATCTTTGGAAATTGGCCGTCAATCTGTCCAACCGGACGTTGTTGACGTCTTGTGGGTGAGACAGATGCCTGGCATTAACCGTGATAAAACTGGCTGAAACCGACATATCTTTCCCAACTTGACGCTCAACCGCAAAGTTTCCCTGAATCGCATATGGGAATTCAAAGTCTTTGCCGACATGCAAAGTGAATGGCAAAATCGGTCCGAATCCGGTAAAGTTCGCCGAATTGAATCTTTGGAAACCGTTCAAATATTGCGCTGACGAAGCCAGTCCCGGGGTTACTCCCGGAATTGCTGTGCCATGAAAAACTTGAAAGGCATTGAAAAGTCCCGTCGGGCTTGGGCCGCCGATCGGCAGTAAAGTTGATTGTTGTTGTTGTGAACCGTCTGCCACGTCCGAGTTAAAGGCAACTGCCAGCAGCGGATGGTCATAGAACATTCCAACTGCGCCGCGAACTACCGTTTTGCTGTCGCCGGTCAAATCCCAGGCAAAGCCGACGCGGGGAGCCCAATTGTTTGAATCCTGCGGAAATCCCTGAGTGACATTCAAAGCATCTTGTGCCGTTTTCACATCAGCCTCTGACAAAGTAATACCGGTCAGCGGATCTCTGAATGCAGTTGGCGCAAATTCTTTGGTTAATTCAATATCGTAACGGATACCATAATTAATGGTAAAGTTTTTGAAAGCTTTCCAGGTGTCCTGCGCATAGAACGCCAGCGGACGGTTTCTGACCTGACTAGCCGGATTGCCGAAACCTTGAATAAAGACGCTCGGGAATCCAAGACCATAAGTTTGAATTGGAGTAAATGTGGGACATCTTGCCAATGCGCCAAGCGCCGCTGAATCACACGCGACCCCGCCAACCGAAACGAGTGAGCCGCCCGACTGCTGACCGAAATTGTAAAGAGCCGGGAAGTTCAGCTGAAATTCCGCGTCAACGTTGATCCAGTTAAAATCGGCACCGAATTTGAAGGTGTGATTGCCGGTCACCCATGACAGATTATCACGCAATTGGAAACGGGTTTCGCTCCTCACAACCGGTGAAAATGGGTTTGAACCGATAAACCCTGTACCCGTAATCTGATGCGCGACACTCGGAACCTGTGAATCGAAGGTTGCTGCCCGGCGACCAAAATTAAAATAGGCTTCGTTAAGCATATTATTTGGCAAAACACTCACCAAAGATGCCGCAAACGAACTGTCTTTCAAGTTTTGAATTCCTGTCCGCGAATAATCGTTTTGTCCCAAAGTTTGGTTTTGCGACTCATCCTGGATTCCGGTGATCCGGCTCGGATTGTAACTGAATCGTAATGAAAATTGTTGACCTTCGCTGATTAAATGGTCAAGTCGAACAGAATTATAAGTTGACGACTCGGAAATCGGGAAGACCCTGGCCAGTTGTGAAAGCGGCCGAAACGCGACATATTGACCGTTAGCGTTTCTGGTCAATGGAACCGGAGCGCCGGAAAGAATGAATCTTTGTCCGATGGTGGTACCTTGTGTGACACCGAGCCCTGGTAAAAGATTAAGATACGAACTTGTTCCGTTCAGCGCAGTTTGAGTTCCGGTCGCCGCTAATTGAGCGTAGGCGACACCTCTGTTGATTTGTGCTACGTTGCCGCTGGTGAGTGCGGAATTGATATAAGTTACTTGCGCCGGAGTCAGACCGGTAAATACTCTGTCTCCGAGTCCCCCGGTTAAACTGGCGGGAATCGTCACGCTGGAAGTTGCTCCGCCAACAATGTCGCCGGTAAAGAATCCTGATTCCTGTCGGCGGCGTTGTTCAAAAGAAAAGAAGAAGAAGGTTCTTTCTTTGACTAACGGACCACCGAAAGTTAAACCGTATTGAGCCCGGGTGTATGGTGCTTTTTTGTTCGGGTCGTTGTCAATTACCGGTGCAAATGCGTTTTGCGACTGAATGCTCTTGTGCCGAATAAACCCAAAAATGTTCCCCTTAAATTCGTTGCCACCACCTTTGGTCACGACGTTGACGATGCCGCCCGTCGCGCGCCCAAATTCGGGCATATACGAATTGGTTGTGACTTGATATTCCTGAACGGCTTCTTGCGAAACGGTCGAACGAGCCGCATTAATCGAGTTATCAGTAAAATCCGCCCCGTCAACTTGAACCAGAGTTGAACGTCCGCGTTGACCGCCAATGTTCAAACCCGAGGTCGGCGCCGGGCCGATCGGACGGCCATTGTCGCGTCCAACGGTCGAAAGAGTCAAAGCAAACCCCGTGGCGCTGCGTTCGTTGACCGGCAGATTATTGATGGTTTTTTGGTCAATCGTATTGGAAACCGTGGTGCGAGTGGTTTCAACTAATTCAACCGAATCAGCCGGAACGTCAACTACCAGGTCTTGCGAACCGATTTCGAGCTTAATGGTCAATGCCACGCTCTGACCGAGCGTTAAAGTTACCGGAACGACTGATTTCTTAAAACCACTGGCCACGACGGCCACATCATAGCTGCCCGGAGGTAATCCGATCAACTGATACTCTCCACTATCGTTGGAAGTGGCTGTCCGTGAAATACTGGTCGCCGTGTTTTTGGCAGTAACGGTGGCTCCGGCCACGACCGCTCCATTCGGGTCGGTGACCGTGCCTACCAAATCAGCGGCATTTGATTGTGACTGAGCAAATATTGCGGCTGTCGAAGACAGTGCGATTAAAAGCAATATCGTCAAATGTTTAGCGATAAAAGTGACTCGCACAGGAAACGCTTTCATTTTATAAAATCTCCTTGAATGTTTTTTTAAATCTCTGTTGAATCCGGTCAGTTATTCGCAAATTTATTTCACGAAGGGGCATTTCATACTTTTAGCCAAACCTTTTGAGCCTAGAATTAGAGTCAAGGTCGGACATCCAAAATTTTACTGACAACAAGTTTCTTTAGAATTGATTGCTTTCAAGTTTGTAACCCAAAATGGCGCCAAAGGCAAGTAAATTTTTATGTTTTGCAGTTATTATCGGTGTTTATGATGAAAAATAATTGTCTCTGCTATTCATTTCCCTAATGTTGATAATTTGGGACGCGTCGCACGGGCTAAAATTTCACGCGGTTTTTCGCTCAAACTCAAGGCGGCAATGATCCATTTCGTCAAGTTTGGCATAAACGCGGCGCGGCGCATCAGATTGCAGATTCTGAGCCGTTTTTGAAATTTTTGGGCGTGTCGGATTTTATATTTTTCGGCTATTTCCGCTCTCAGAACATTCGTAATTATCATTTTAGACAGAAGCTCTCCGCTTTCGAGGGCCATCAACATTCCGCTTCCGGTAAATGGGTCAATAAACGCTCCGGCATCGCCGATGGCCAACAGATTAGGCGCCGGGTTCAGGTTTTTTACGCCAAAACCATCAACCGAAACGGCTAGCCAATCAAAAATCGGCGTCGCATTTTGTAAAGTCTCCTTGGCCCGTCGGTTCTGAAAAATGACTTCCTGCAAAATTTGCTCCACATTCCCGCCAAACTCTTTGACAATTTCAGATTTGATTAAAAAGCAATGGTTGGCAATCCCGTTTTCGACGTAATTCAACCCGCCATAGCCACCGCGAAAGAAATAAATTTCACAGCGACCTTTTTCCAAATTGACATTTTGTAAATGCGCTTTAAAACCAACTAAACGATTTTGGATTTTGGATTTTGGATTTTGGATTTGCTTATCCGCTAACTTTCCCAACACTCTAGCGCGTCCTGTCGCATCAATGATTAAATCTGCCGAGATTTCTTCAGTTTTAGTTTTCACTCCGCAAACTCGTCCGTTTTCAGTCAACAGTCCAACAACTTGAGTTTCTTCCAAAACCTCAACTCCAACTTGTTCAGCGCGTTGCAAAAGTTGAAAATCCATCTCTGCCCGGCTCAGTCCTAAAGCCGTTTCATTCGCACTAAACCATGTGCTTTGGATACTTACAGACTTTCCCTGCGGGGCGTAAAAACAAGTTTCGGTGATTCTGTCCCCGCTCAGGGAAAACATTTCGTCCAACACGCCTAGTGCTTTAAAATGATCAAAGCATTCCGGCGAGATGAATTCTCCGCAAAGTTTGTGACGGGGAAATTTTTCACGCTCAATGAGTTTGACGGCAAAACCCTGGCCAGCCAGCCTGATGGCGGCACTCGTCCCGGCCGGACCGCCCCCGACAATGAGGATTTGAGATTTGGAATTTAGGATTTGGGATTTCATTAGATTGAATCATAACTTTTATTTGCCTTTTGCGCTATCAAAATTTTGACGTAAAACTTTGTTATGCTATGATTTGAGCGAGGTAGAATTATGCCAAAGAAAGAAGTTAAAAAGGAATCAAATGGTTATCATCCAAAGGCATCAGATTTTGCGAATCCAAAGAAATTAACCAAACTAGAACAAGAATCTTTAGACGCTTTTCGAGAGGCAATGGAAGCATTAAAGGAAGAAGAAAGAAAATATGGCAAAAAGACCTATCTTTGACACTTCGGTTTTTTCCGAGTACTCCGAACAAATCGAATCACTTTACATTACTTCACTTTTTCCCTCTGTTGTTTTCTATGAACTAATCGCCACTTCGATAGACGAAAGTAGTCTTAAAAAATATGAGAAATGGCGCACATCACTCAATAAAATTGACCGACTTATCACGCCAACTGCTAACGATTGGTGGGAAACTGCTAAATCAATCCGCCGACTTTACATCAACAAATTAGCTCAATAAAGCAAACTAAAAACTTTGCGAAATGATGCGTTATTGTCACGTCTTGCGGTTAAACACGATGGTTTTATTGTGACCCACGATTTTGATGATTTTGAAATTATTAAAAAAGATATGAAACAGTTAATCGTCGTTTCGGCTCAAGAATTTTTTGGAAGTTAGCGTATAATCTGGCGAGAGTCTATGAAAGTTATTCCAATCGCACTTCCAACCCCGTTTTTAGTCGGTGATGTAAATGTTTACGTGATTGACGATGAGCCGCTGACGCTGATTGACACCGGACCGAAAACGCCCGCAGCCGTCAAAGCGTTACGAGCAGGACTTTCCCGCCACGGTTTTAAGCTTTCCGACATTCGACGAATCGTTCTCACTCATGCCCACGAAGACCATTGCGGACTCGCCAGAACGATTCGGGACGAAGCCAAAAACGCCGAAATTTTGGTTCACAACTGGGAAACCGGGCATCTTTTCGGGCGGCTTGAGCGCACTGAACATCAGAGTTTGATTTGGCGGGCGGGTGTTCCCAAAGAAGTTTGGGACAAAATGCACGATTTTTATGAAGATTTTCGCCTTTTAACCGATGCCCTCGGAGACGGTGAATTTTCTTTACTTGTGGACGAAGCTGAACTTGAGTTCCAAAGCGGAACCTGGCGCATCCTGCACACCCCCGGCCACACGCCCGGTTCCTGTTCATTGATCCGCGAAGCGAATCGGACGCTGATTGCCGGAGATTGCATTTTGAAGCGAATTACACCCAATCCCGTTCTGTCACTGGACCCGATAGATTCCTCTAAACGCTTTCGTTCCCTGGGCGAATATCTAGTCAGTCTGGCCAAAGTCCGTTCTTTTTCACCGACCTACATTTACGGCGGACACGGCGAACCCATTACTGATTTTGAAGAAATTTTTCACCGCTATATCCGAATGATTGATGAGCGACAGGCCAATGTCATTCGTCTGGTTGATAAACAAGGGGTGACCGCCTGGGAGGTCGCCCAAAAACTATTTTCGCATATTATTCAAGAGAAAACGCAACGATTTTTAGCCATTTCCGAAGCCGTCGCCCACCTCGATTACGCTGAATCGGAAGGCAAAATTGCGGTTGAAATAAAATCCGGAATCGAATTTTACCGGAAACTGTGAAGGCTGGGCTGACGTCCAAATTTCGTTGATCCTTCTTCCATTCAAAATCAAGATTAGATTTGGAAGATCGAGCTGAAGTTAATAACAGGTTGGGAAGGGCGGCTCTGCCCCCGCCTCAAGTTTGTCCCGATCCTGCATTTTGCACCCCAAATGTCTAAAAACGCGGGCGCAGAGCGGCCCTTCCTAACCTGAAATTTTTGTAAACAGGTCTTTTTAATCTAAGCGTTGGATAAGTTGTAAAAAGATTGTTCTTTTCTTGATCGATCTAATTCGGCCGAAACTTAAAGGTAATAAATCCCTTGGCTTTGATCGGTTGACCGTTAAACCTAACGGGCTTAAATTTTGACCTTCGGACCGCTTCTTCACAAACTCCGCGCAAAGTCGGGGGGCCCGAAACAGCTTTGACCGCGATGGGATTTCCGGTTTCGTCGAGGGTGACATTAACCGTCACTTCGCCGCCGAGATTGAGATTGCGGATGTTCTGCGGATAAACGGGTTGATTCAATTTTATCGCAAAACTAACCAATGAACCGAGTTCGGCAAATTCCGGCGGCTTGGGTGATTCCGTCGGAGCCGGGGATGTGGTTGGCTCGCTCGTGTTGACCCGATCCCGCGAAGCTCCATCCTTAGCAGAAACCGCAATAATTTGAGTCTTATTTTTACCGAGTTCGGATTCGAGCCGTTGCAAATTACCTTTGGCCACATCATTTTCAGAATCCATTTCCAAAACTTTTTTGAAATCATTGGCGGCTTTTTGCAAATCTCCTAATTTTTCAAATGAGTCTCCGCGATAAAAATAGGCCATTTTTTCCTGCGGATTGATTTCAATCACTTTTCCATAATCGGCCACGGCTAATTCATAAAATTTCCGGTTGTAATAAATTAATCCGCGACTCAGATAAATCGAAGGTTCGTTGGGTTTGAGCTCGATTGCTTTGGTGTAATTAACGACGGCTTGATCGTATTCGCCCTTGACAAAATTTCCGTCACCTCTTTTTTGAAAAGTCGAAAAATCGGGAGGAACGGCGGTTGGTTGAGGAGTCGGGACGGGGGTCGCTGGAGGAGTCGGAACGGAGACGGGTTTGACCACCACGCTTTTTTGTTTAACCGCTTCGATCAACTCTTTGTTAGCGCCGGTTTCTGCCAGTTCCTTTTCTATTTCGGGCGTCACTGCAAAAGTGAGTCCGCGAGCTTTGACTGCATCGGCCAGGAGCCGATTTCTTTCTTCGAGCGTGGCTTTTTTAGAACGTAATCCTGCAAAAATATCGCCTAATGTCAATTTGACCTGGGCCAGGGCGAGGGTTGCTGAAAGCGAAATTAAAACTGTCAGAAGCAACCCGATCAGGGATGTTTTTTTAGCGAAATTCATATTTATTCTTCCTCACACAAAATCTCAGCCACCTCAGATTTTCTTTAGTTGATAATGTCATCAACCGTCAGCACTTTCTTTTTGGGAGTTGGCGATTTAGCAGCCGGAGCCGCTTTTTTCTCCGGAGTCGGAGCTGTCACCTTTTTAACTTTGCTCCGATCATCGGCAGGTGTCACCGGCGGAACCGATTGAGTTGCTATGGTCGGGGTTGGATCGGCCGGCCGGGTTGGTTCCGGACTCATGACCGGCGCCGGACTTTCCGAATTAACCGGCATCGAAGTTGGCGTTTGGCGGTCGGCCTGGTCAGAAGCCGCATTTTGTTTAATGGCTGCCGGATTGCTGTCAGCCGGTTGACCGGAACTTAAAAACTTAAAGCCAAAGAAACCTCCAACCGCTAAAACGACCAGCACCAAGACTGCCGGAATGAGCCACGATCGGCCGCCTGCCGGTTGCGCCGAAGCAAATAATTCAGTTTCATCGTCAACTATCGTTTGATATGATCCGGCTGACTTTTGAGGATCGGGTAAAACAGTTTGAACCGGAGCTGCTGCTACCAAAACACTTTTTTCAATCATCGGTTTCTCGACTTTTTCGACTGCCGGGAATTGAGATTGGACGGTTGCTACAGGTTGAGCAACTGCGGTTTCAAAACGTTCAATCGGGACTCGTTGTATTCTTTCGGCCTCGTTCTGTTGTTGCAGATTTTGTTTGGCTTTTTCAAGTTCTTCCAAAAATGCGCCTTGCGAAATTGGTGCTGACGAAAATTTGGGTACTTCGCCAAAAGTTTGCGCTCCGGACTCTTGTGAGTTTTCCAGTTTTTCTACTTCGCGTTGTTTTCTGAGGGCTTCTCTGGCTAATTCAACCTCGTGCAGGGCTGCTTGTCTGACTTGCGGTTCAACCAGAGGTTTTTGGGTTTCGCGCTCAATCTTTTTCATCAGTTCAAGCATTGGTTGGAGAGCCAGACGCAGCGCCGAGGCCGACTTAAAACGATTTTCCCGTTTAATTTCCAGCGATTTCAGTAAAAATGCCGAAACATTTCGCGGGATTTGCAGATTAACTTTGCTTGGGTTGATGAGCGGGTCATCTTTGCCGTCCAAGAGATCAATTGAGCGTTCCAGGGCATCCACCGGAACTCTCCCGGTCAGTAAATAGTAGATAGTTGCGCCAAGCGCGTAAACATCACTTCTTTCGTCAATCGGGGACTCTAAAATCTCGGCTGACGCTTCATCATAATTATGGAGAATAGCTTTTTGTGAGGCAAGATCGAGCGTGTCCCAAATCAATTCCAGCGAAGAGTAGGGCAGCCTTAAACTGCTTGAAGATATATTTTGCCGTTCGCCGAAGGTCAGATTAAAGGGCGAATTTAAGAGTTTAATTTTGTTGCCTTTGATCAAGGTCAGATTAGATGGCGAAATTCCCCGATGAGTAATCGGCGGCGCTTGGGTATGAAGGTAGATCAGCGCGTCAATGATCTGCTCAGTCCAATTAAGCACATCAAAAAGCAAAAAGGGCCGCTTGGTCATTTCCAACAAGGTTTGAAGGTTTTCGCCTTCGACTGATTCGGTCACCAGAAATTGCCGATCCACTTCGGAAAAATACCCGTGAACCTGCATAAATGACTCGTGTTTTATTGAAACTAACCCCTCCAACTGTTTCGCTACCACGGGTTGCGCCGAGGCATCAAAAACAGTTTCCTTGATAATGACATTGGTGTTGAGCAGGTTATCAAAGGCCCGGTAGGTTAAACCTGATTCTGTCTGTCCAAATTGACCGACTATTCGATAACGCCCTGCTTGTAAGACTTGATTGGTTGACAACATATTTTGATTTAGTCGGCTGATATTCTTGAAAAAAGTCCGGCGGATCGTCTTCTTCTCAATGCAGATTGATTACCAAGATTGATTTGAATGGGTTAGCAACCCAACTGCAAAGATTGCTTTCAAAATGATAACAAACAAATACTAAAAATAGAAGCATAAAGTTAAATTAGTTTAAACATTTTTTACACTCTTGGCGGAACAAATAATCAAACCCCATAACTTGTGTGGGTTGTGCGTGATGAAATAGCGGAAAAGTTTGAGTGGTCAGTGGTCGGTGTTCAGATTTTTTTTCTGTTTACTGAACACAGTTCACTGACCACTTAATATTTGTGCGACAACAGAATTTTGACTGAACACTAGTTTAGAACTTTGGTTGGGTATTTGCCGCTCCAGCAAGCCGTACAGGATGATTTTTCCTCAATCCCGATCGCCTCCATCATACCGTTCAGCGAGAGATAGCCTAAACTATCTGCTTCGATATAGTTACAGACTTCTTCGACAGACATCTGAGCGGCGATCAGCTCACGCCGGCGAGGCGTATCAACTCCGTAATAACACGGCGAAACAGTGGGCGGGCACGAAATTCTGAGATGAACTTCTTTGGCTCCGGCTTCTTTGACCATCTGCACGATCTTTTTCGAAGTCGTTCCGCGGACAATCGAATCATCAATCAAAACAATTCGGCGGCCATTAATTAAATCTTTGATGGGATTTAGTTTGAGCCGCACGCCAAAGGAGCGAATGGACTGACTCGGCTCAATAAAAGTCCGGCCAACATAATGATTTCGGATGATGGCGTGACGAAAATTGATATTTGACTGGCGGGCATAACCGACGGCCGCCGCCACTCCCGAATCGGGAACGGGAACGACCAAATCCGCCTCGACTGGATGCTCAATGGCCAGTTGTTTACCCATTTTGTGACGCGATTCATTGACTGACCGGCCAAAAATAATCGAATCGGGGCGCGAGAAATAGACATGTTCAAAAGTGCAGACCGAAAGCGGTTTTTCGGCGAACGGAGAACTCGAATGAAGCCCGTTTTCGTCAATCACCAACATCTCGCCGGCTTTAATTTCACGAACATATTCGGCATCAATCAAATCGAAGGCGCAGGTTTCGCTGGCCACACACCAGGCTCCTTTTAATTTACCCAACACCAGCGGCCGAAAACCACGCGGATCACGCACCGCAATCAGCGATTTCGGAGTCAAAAAAAGTAGAGAAAAAGCTCCTTCGGTTTCTTTCAAAACCTCTCTGACAGCATCAATGGCGGTTTCGGCTTGAGTGCGGGCGACGCCGTGCAAAATGGTTTCGGTATCAGAGGTCGAAGAAAAAATCGCGCCGCCTTTTTCTAATTCGCGCCGTTTCTCTTCGGCAAAAGGCAAATTTCCATTATGGCAAACAGCAATTTGACCGTGTTGACAAGTAACCGAAAATGGCTGAACTTCTTTGATCGTATTCTTTCCGGCGGTTGAATAGCGGGTATGCGCGATGGCGGCCGAGCCCGTCAACTTTTTCAAAACGTCTTCGACCAGCACATCGGCAATCAGCCCCTGTGAACGAAACTGATGAAGGTCGTGGCCATCGGATGAAACGATTCCGCAAGCCTCCTGTCCGCGATGCTGCAAAGCAAAAAGCCCGAGTTGTGCCAGAGTTGAGGCTTCTGCATGTCCAAAGACACCGAAAACGCCGCACTCTTCGTGAAATTTATCTAATTTTAAACTTGTCACCAAGCAAGATTATCAGAAATTAAGCTAAAAGAACAAAGAGCAAAATCAGCCTTGTTTGCAAAATCGGGTCGCAAAAATTAAACTATCTCTTTTGCATTTATGACAAAAATTTTATCAAACGGAGTTTAAGAAAAGTTTATGGCAATTTCAGCAAACGACATTCGCAAGGGAATGGTAATCGTCTTTGAAGGACAACCTTGTAAAATAATGGATTTTCATCATCATACACCCGGCAACCTGCGCGCGATGGTGCAGGCCCGTCTGCGTAATTTGATTTCGGGCAGTTCCTTTGAACATCGTTTTCGCTCAAATGATACGGTCGAAAAAGCCAGTTTGAGCCAACAAAAAATGGAATATCTCTATTCAGACGGCGATATGCATCATTTTATGAATACCGACAATTATGAACAAATCGCTTTGGCCGCCGAAGATTTAGGCGAAGCCGCCCAATGGCTGATGCCGAGTTTAACGATTGAGGTTGAATTCTACGACGGCTCGCCGATTGGAGTTAAACTACCTGATTCAATGGTTTTAACGGTTGAATACACCGAACCCGGTCTGAAAGGCGCCACCGTCACCAACACTAACAAACCGGCCACGCTCGAAAATGGTGTGACGATTTCGATTCCGCCATTTATCGAAAGCGGAGAAAAAATCCGGGTCAATCCCGCCGAATCCAAATACATCGAAAGAGTTAAATAGCCCTGAGTCTTGAGTTGGAATTAAAGAAAAAATGGGACACCGATTTTCACGGATTCAGCAGATTTTCACACATTATTTCTGAAACATTTTGGCTGCATTCTTCACCATTTTTAATAAATCACTGATGTTACGAAGTTTTGATTTTTGGGCTGTGCCCACCGATGAGTGGAAAGTCTCTGACTTTCCATTGTCTATCCGATCTTTTTCTGAGGCTCTGGGTCCGCTTTTAACGTCTAAGAGGGAGGCCGAGCCTCAAAATGGAGAGAAACCTGTTCGGAAAGTCTGAGACTTTCCGCTCATCAGACGGCAGAGCCGTATATTTAATCATTCTTCGCCATTTTTAATAACTCAGCGAAAATCTGTTTTATCTGCGTTGATTCCTTGTCTAATTTTCAATTCCGATTTTTAACTCGAGGTAGCAGGTAATAAAATCCCGTCAAAGCTTAAAAGTCAAAGGTCGAAAGTCTGCATTTGCAACTTTCGACTTTGGACATTAGACTTTCGACTAGCAATGTTCTTCCTATACAGTTTCCTTTTAACTATCACCTTTATCCTGTTGTCTCCGCTTTTGCTGATCAGAAGCGGAAAATATCTATCCGGATTTTGGCAGCGGCTCGGCTTCTTACCCGATTTCGAGTCCGACGGAAAACCTGTTATCTGGCTCCATTGCGTTTCGGTAGGCGAGACTCAGGCTGCCCGTCCACTGGTCAAAGAACTCGTCCAGACCTTTCCGCATCATAAACTTGTCGTTTCGACCACGACCCGCACCGGACAAAAACTTGCTCAACAGGTCTTTAAGGATTCAGCGGCCTTAGTATTTTATTTTCCCTATGATTGGAAATTTTCGGTGCGCCGCGCCCTGCGCCAAATCAAACCCAAAGCCGTTTTGTTAATGGAAACCGAAATTTGGTTTAACTTCATCCGCGAAGCAGGAAAAAGCGAGGTCAAAGTGGCAATCGTCAACGGCCGGCTTTCAGAAAAAAGTGCGGCTCGGTTCAAATGGATTACGAACACTTTTCGCCGCGTTTTCCATTACGTTGATTTGGTTTTAGCCCAAACTCCGGCTGATGCCAAACGGTTTTTGGCTTTTTCGATTCGCGGAACTAAGGTCAAAGTAACGGGTAATATCAAGTTTGACCAACCATTTGACGAGAGCGAGCATCACTTGACAACTGAATTTCGGCAGCGGTTCGGAATCAGTATTGATGCGCCGTTGATTATCGCGGCCAGTACTCACGCGCCCGAAGAAAAGTTAATTTTAGAAGCATTCAAAGAAGTTTGGAAAATGTCGAGCGAGAGTTTGCCGCGTTTGATGCTCGTTCCGCGTCATCCCGAAAGATTCTCAGAAGTCGCACAAGTTATAAAGTCAACCGGATTTATTTGGGCCAAACGGAGCGAAAACCCATCGGAACGCGACCAAACGGCTGAAATTATTTTACTCGACAGCATCGGCGAATTGCGCGGTGTTTATCCATTGGCGGAAATTGTTTTTGTCGGCGGGAGCTTGATTCCGCACGGCGGACAAAATATTTTAGAACCCGCCCACGGGAAAACAGCCATTGTGACCGGATTTTATACAATGAATTTTCGGGCCATTATCGAAGAATTTCTAGAGCAGGATGCGGTCATTCAATTGCCAAAACTGAGCGAAAAAGAAGTCTCAAGAGTCATGGCTGAAGTTTTTTCCACACTGTTACAAAATAAAAAACGGCGGGTGGAATTAGCGGAAAATGCTTTTCAGGTGGCCAAAAACAATGGCGGCGCCACTGCCAAAACCATCGAAGGACTGAAACCGCTTGTGGAAGAAACGAAACTTTGAAATAACCAAAAAAAGGAGGACACGCCCCCTTCTTGAATATTTCAAATGACTCATCGTTTAGATTGAAGCCAATCCGGATGCTTGATTATAATAATGATAGAGTTCGTTAAAATCTCGCAAAGCCCGATTCAAAACTAATGGCATTTTGGTAATATCGTTGGTATTGACAATCAGATTTAAGTTTCTGATAAAGGCTTCGTGGGCGTTGAGGGTCGCGCCATTATCTTCGACTAAAACTAAAAACAGACGACGGCGTTCCGATGAATACATAGCATTAAGTTTTTGTTGGAGAATGGCGGCACCGCCAAACTCGGCCGCAAAATCGGGCGAAAAAATAAGGATTTCGGTTTTTCCTTCGCGCAGTCTTTCATTGGCTTGGGCCGGGGTTTGGGCCAGATAAACTTTGTATCCGGCATCCACCAGAACTTTGGCAATGACATCACGTTTTTGCCCCAGACAAAGCAACACCCGACGCGGTTTTTCGTCAACATCGTCTTTGGAGTCTAAGACCTGGTTGTCTTTTTGGAGAGCTGCCAGCAACGCTCGCATCGCATGGTTTATCTGAAAATCGGACTCTTTTTCTGAAAATTCATGCTTTGGATCCTCAATTGCCGGAGCCGGAGCATTGGCTTCTAACTGCGAAACCGTTGAAGCATTTTTACTGTTGGCGCGAATCAGATTTTGGCAACGCGGACAGCGCACCGTAAAGTTTCCGCTGGGAACTTTTGATTCATCAAGCTGAAGAGAAACCGAGCAATTATCACAACGTATGATCATAATTTTATTCCATCAAATCTAAGAAATTATTGCCAGCGGCAGGAGGCGGATTGACCCCGCCCGACCCCATCGGATTCATTGGCGATGGCTGTGCATTGATAAAATCTTCCGTGCCGCCTAAACCTTTTAATTGGAGCAAAAGGTTATTTTGATTAGTGGCGTAGGAAAGCCCGTCATCGAGCGTTACCGTTTCATTTTGAATAAATTCACGAATGACTTTATCAAAATCCTGCATTCCATCAATTTCCCCATCACGCATCGCGTCCAGCAGACTCTTCCCTTGTTCTTCGCCTTTTTCGATGTATTCGCGGGTTCGCGGATTGGATTTCAAGATCTCAACGGCTGCGACCCGACCTTTGCCGTCAGCCTTTGGAATCAAACGCTGTGAAACGATATAGCGGAAGGTCTGCGCCAAACGAGTCCGAATAACTTTTTCTTCGTTCTTAGGATACATCCCGATTACGCGGTCAACCGTTTTCGAAGCGTCAATCGTGTGCAAAGTAGAAAGAACCAGATGGCCCGTTTCAGCCGCTTCGAGGGCGATCTCCGTTGTTTCGAGGTCACGCATTTCGCCGACCAGAATAACTTTCGGGGCTTGACGCAGGGCGGCTCTCAGGGCCGAACTGAAATCTTTGGTATCCGAACCGACTTCGCGCTGATTGATCGTGCATTTTTTGTGTGAATGGAGAAATTCGATCGGGTCTTCGATGGTGACAATATGATAGCTTTTTTGTTCGTTGATGCGGTCAATGACGGCCGCCAGCGTCGAGCTTTTGCCTGAACCGGTCGGACCGGTAACTAATACCAAACCATTGCGCAGTCCGCAAATATCTTCTAATTGCGACGGCACTTTGAGCGATTCAAAACTCGGGATTTCGTGCGGAATGACCCGCATCACGATCGAATAAGAATTACGCTGTTGAAAAATATTAACCCGGAAACGGCATTTTGACGGTAAACTCCAGCTTAAATCGGCGGTTCCGGTGCGAGCCAGATTCGAGGCGGCTTCGGGGTTGTCCCGCATAATTGCCATCGCGATCAATTCGGTCTGAAATGCGGTTAATTTGCCTAACCCCATCGGCGAAGCGGCAAAGAGGCTTCCGCTAATTTCCACCTGCGGTTTTTGTCCGCAAGAAAAATTAAGGTCACTGACGGTATCAGAAATGAGCAGCATCTGCTCAATAATCGGTGCTATGTCCAGCAAACTCATTGGTTTTGGATAACTCCTCGATAGATTCTGTGAAAAAAAGGTAGGAACTCTCGGAAGGCAGTTGGTAAATTCCAAGGCTTCTCGCCGTTAATTATTTTGACTTAATTTTATTCCAAAAGCAAGTTAATTTTTTACAGATGCCAAACATTTTTATAAATGTTCAACAAAACGTTTGAGGTTTTCTGAAATTCTTTCGGCAGGTTTTAAGATTGCGCTGATGAGAGCCACCGAATCGGCACCGTTCGCGAAAACGGCTTGAGTAGTCGCTAAATCAATCCCGCCAATGGCCGCGAGCGGAAAATCTGTGATTGCCTGACGAACTTTTTTTAAGCCCTCAAGCCCAACTATTTCATCCGAAGATTCTTTAGTTTCGGTCTTAAAAACAGGTCCGAGAGCAACATAATTTATTGGAAATTTAATCGCCTCAATGGCTTGGGCAATACTGTGGGTAGAAAATCCGATGATGGAATCTTCGCCTAATATGCGGCGGGCACCAACCGGCCAAAGGTCATCTTGTCCGAGGTGAACGCCATCAGCTTTGACCGCCAACGCAATATCAACACGGTCATTGATAATAATTTTGACTTTGCTTCCCCGGAGATAGTCCATCACGGCTTTGGCCGATTCATAGAACTCTTTTGAGGTGGCATTTTTGTCACGCAGTTGAATTATTTCCGCGCCGCCCTTGATAAGTTGTTTGACTTGTTCGAGATGCGAGAGTTGCGTAATTGGAACATCGGTGATCGGATAGACTTTTGGAAGCTGAAAATTCATATTCAATAGCAGTGGCAGTTGACGGCTAAATCAAAGATTTGATCATCAAATAGCCGTCTTCGCCGTTGTTGTAATAGGCATTGAGTTTTTGCATCACGGCGTAACCCATTGTCCGGTAAAGGGTTTGAGCCGAAAAATTACCTACCCTAACTTCTAAACAAATCATCCTGATTTCCCTTTCAATCAGTGATTGTTCGAGATGAATCAACATTTCTTTGGCCACTCCGCGCCGACGATGTTCAGGAGCAACTCCGATGGTCGTTAAATGCGCTGTCCCATCAATCACGCTGACAAAGATAAATCCTGTCATTTTACCGCTCGGTGTGATAGCCCGGTAACTCAAAGTATTTGGCTGGGAAAGTAAATGAGTAAAGGTGTTTTTACTATAATTTTCGCCATTTTTGAAACAACGCTGATTAAGCCGCCAAACTTCGTCCAGATGTCGGTCGTTCAAAATCCGCATCTCGTAAACGGTTGGAGGTGCAGGAGTAACCACTTCCGGCTCAGTCGAAACCGGAACAAAAAACTCACGAATTCTTTGCAAAACAGCCATTTTTTGAGTGGCGTGTGGAGCGTGGAGCGTGAAATCTTCTTTCAACCAACCACTGACCACCGACTACTGACAGCTAAAGGATCAACATACAATCGCCGTAACTGTAAAAACGATAGTTTGAATCAACGGCATGGAGATATGCTTTAATTATAAATTCGAAACCCGCAAAAGAAGAAACCAAAACCAGCAAAGATGACTGCGGAAGGTGAAAATTTGTTAAAAGTCCGTCAACTACCCGAAATTTGTAGCCGGGCGTAATCGTCAAATCGGCTAAACGCCGTCCTGAGCGTATCATACCCGTTTCCGAAACCGATGATTCGAGGGCCCGCGTGGTGGTGGTTCCGATTGCAATGATTCGGCGGTTTTCCGCTTTGGCCTGATTCAGCAAACCGGCAGTTTCAACCGAAATCTCGCATTGTTCGGGGCTCACCGAATGTTCCGATAAATCATTGACCCGAACAGGTTCAAAAGTTCCGTAGCCGACGTGAAGCGTAATTTCGGCGATCGTGACTCCGATATTCTTAACCTCTTCTAAAATGTGGGGCGTGAAATGCAAACCGGCGGTCGGGGCTGCGATAGCTCCACGCTCGCGGGCAAAAACGGTTTGATACCGCTCGCGATCCCGGTCAATCGCGTCCCTTTCGCGCCTGATATACGGCGGCAACGGTGTTTTACCGATCTCGTCCAAAATCTCTTCAAAATCTCCGTCGGCCTCAAATTTGACCAGGCACCGACCCGCTTTGGTCTTTTCTAAAACTTCGGCGTTTAATTTCTGTCCAAACGAAACTCTTTTACCGACTTTTAAACGTTTCATGGGCCGCGCCAGAGCTTCCCACATATTGTTTTCAATTTCTTTAACTAAAAAAATCTCGACCTGAGCGCCCGTTTCGCTGACGCCTAACAACCTGGCCGGGAAAACTTTGGTGTTGTTCAAAACGAGAACATCATCTTTTTTCAAAAGGTCCGGAATATCAAAAAAGTTTTTGTCCTCCCAGGTTTGGGTCGTCCGGTTCAGACAGAGCATTCTCGAATTTTCACGTTTTTCGAGTGGTTTTTGGGCAATTAATTCGTCAGGGAGCCGGAAATCAAAATCGGTTATCTGCATAGATTGGTAATGGTAAACTGTGTGATGTGAGAGAATTAAGCTTAATTCCAGAAACAAATTTTAAGCTCTCAATTGCAAAAACTATTCACCTTTTGACCTCTGGTCTTTTTTACTTTCAAACAAATTATAACCGACCCGGAACAAATTGAAAAAAGCGGTGTCTAACAAAATGTTCCCTTGAAATGTTTGGACACGAAAAAAAACCGGAGGAATTAATAATGTTAGATCAATTAGTAGAATCAAGAAACGATGCACCAAAAAACGCCCGCAGCGGATTTTTGTTAACCACCACAGTTTTAGTTGTTTCGCTCTTTGCCAGCGGAATTTTATGGAGCCTTTTTGCCAGAGATTTGGGCGGCCAGGAAAATCTGGAGTTTTCGTTACTGGCAACGCCTGTCCAGTTACCCGAAGATGTGCCTCCGCCACCCGTTAAACAACTCAAACCAGACCAGTCGCAAAAGGTTGAAAGCAATGATCCGATGCGTCAAGTGAATATGGCGAGAGTGGACGAGCCATTTATCCCAAACGAGACTTCAACCGTTCAAAATAACGTTAGGGAACGCCCAAACACGCCGTTTAGAATTGGCAAAATTGATATTGACCCGGTAGGAAATTCTTCAAATGCTGAAACTGAAGGAAGAAAGGGATCAAACACAGAAGTTGGCGGAATTAAGGCAAAAGAAGAAAAGCCCGAAACCGAAGAAGTGACGCCGCCCCCCCCAATCAAAAAGAAAGAAGAGCCGAAAGTTGAGACAAAGCCGAAAGGTCCAATTAAAGTTTCACAAATTCTGAACGGTCAGGCCAGAAATTTGCCCATCCCGGCTTATCCTCCGGCTGCCAAAGCGATCAGAGCCTATGGTGATGTTAATGTGCAGGTGACGATCGATGAAATAGGCAGCGTTATTTCGGCTAATGCCGTCGGTGGGCACGCTTTGCTCCGGCAATCTGCCGAAAGAGCTGCCCGGAGTGCAAAATTTTCGCCGACCTTGTTGAATGGTCAGCCGGTGAAAGTGACCGGAATTATTATTTATAAATTTGCGATGCAGTAAAAAATTAGGGTTTGCTCCTCTTCTGAAAAAGACGGTTTTCGAGAATATAAAACGAAACCGTCTTTTTTTATGGAGGAATTTTATTATTTCCCGGCGCTTTGAGTTTTTTGGTCAAATTCAAATTTGACGCCCGTCAATGCTTCGGAAACTTCCCAAAGTTTTTTGGCAATCGCTTCATCTTTGGACAAGTTGTTAGATTCAACCTGTTCCGGAAAACCGCGCATTTCCATAAAACCGCTCGGACCAAAATATTCCGCGCCTTTTAATCCATCTTCAGTTGCCGCTCGCAAAGTCGGCAAGGCGCCCATTGAAACATCCTGGGCGAAAATGTTGTTGAAAAATTCAAACATACCCATATTTCTTTGCAATTCAGTCGCCGTATAACCCGGATGCGCGGCGGTGATAAGCAAATCAAGGTTGTTTTCTTTCAGTTTTCGATTGAGTTCATAAGTGAAATAAAGATTAGATATTTTGCTGTCGCCGTAAGCTCGCCAGGCGGAATAACTGCGTTTTTCCCAGGTTAGATCATCAAAATTTAAATTTCCGACTTTATGTGCGCTGCTGGCAACATTGACGATTCGCGCCTTGTCAGTTTTCAGCAAAACTTCTAAAAGCCGGGCGGTCAAGGCAAAATGTCCGAGATGATTTGTGCCAAATTGTAATTCAAAGCCGTCCGCAGTTATTGCATACGGCGGAATCATGACGCCTGCGTTGTTGATCAGCAAATCAAGGTGTGAGTAAGTTTTCCCGAAGTTTTCGGCAAAGTTTTTGACTGATTCCAGATTTGCCAGATCCAGTTCTAAAACCTTAACATCTGCATTTTTATTTTGTGCGATAATTTTTTCGGCCGCCTTGTTTCCTTTTTCCAAATCGCGAACGGCAATAATGACCGATGCCGCTTTATTGGCTAAAATCTTGGCTGCCTCAAAACCGATGCCGCTGCTCGAACCGGTCACAATGACAACTTTTCCTTTTTGATTCGGGATATTTTCCGCCTTCCATTTTTCGTTACTCATCTTTTTTACTCCTCAATTTTCAGACTTCTAAAAAAACTGTCGGAATTTGACTGTATCACTTTCGAGAAAATAGCGGACTTTCGGTTTTTTTTAATTTTGCCTTTTGCAAGTTTAATTTTGCCTTAGGATCCGTTTACATCGAAACTTTGTCGTGGGCATTGTGCGATTGGATCCCGTGAATGAGCGATGCACCGCCGCGAATGGCCGAAGCCAGGTGCATGGCCTCGGTCATCTGTTCCATATTTGAGCCGGTTTCAAGACAAGAATTTGTATAGGCATCAATGCAATACGGACATTGGACCGTCACCGCCACCGCCAGGCCGATCAAGGCTTTTTCGCGTTTCGAAAGTGCGCCGTCCTCCTGGCAGGCTTGATACCAGGCCATAAATTTTTCAAATAGTGGTTGGTTATGTTTGGCAATCTCGCCGAAACGCGAAAGATCTTCTTCGTTGTAATAATGCATAAATTTAGTTAAAAGTTAAAAATTAAAAATTAAAAATTAAAAATCCGGTTCTGACCTGTTGAGCCAATTTCAAATATTAGTTACGGAATACTAAAGATGAAACAAGACTTTTTTAATTTTTAACTTTTAGCTTTTAATTCTAACAGCATCCCTCGGTCGAACAAAATTCATGAGAAACATCGGTGACATCATAATCCATTCCTTTGGTTTCTCGTGGATGACGTTTGACGGAGCGTTTGCAATCGAAAACTGCGGCGTCTTCGGATAAAACTTCTTCGATTGGCTCAACCGCGATAATTTGGTTTGAATACGGTTCTTTTCGGTAAATCTCAAACGTCTTTTGACAGACCGCCATTCGGACACCGCGTTCTAAAACGTGGCCATCGTCGTCAATTACCCGTTTCCAGGGCCCTTTGTAGATGACGGCTTGGTTATGCTCCCGACACTCGCCTTGTTTGCCTTTATAAGCAGTGACCGTGATTGAGCGGAACTCAATTCCTTCAACAATTCGCCACGGAGTCTCGTCGCGCTTAACGATTTCCATTCCGTAAAACCCGGCGCGGTCAAAGGCTTCGAGAAAAGCATCTTCGCGAAACGCGCCCGAAATACAACCTGACCAAAGTTCGGGATTTTCCTGTAAATGCGCGGGAACTTCTTCGTCCGACACGATATCCGAAATGGCGACTCGGCCGCCGCGTTTAACGACCCGAAACATCTCGCGAAAAAGCTCTTCTTTGTCTTCCGGTTTGACTAAATTTAAAACGCAATTTGATAAGATCACATCAATTGAATCATCGGCGATCAAAGGTTTTTCGGCTTTAATTTTTGCCACAAACGATTCGTAATCCGCAAGATCCCGGGCGGTTTTGATTGGATTTGCTTGCAAATATTCGTCAACCAAACTTAAATCCAATTTCAAATCCTGAATTTTGCCGTAACGAAATTCGGTGTTGTGATACCCGATTTTATCACCGATTTCGGGCCGGTATTTATTGGCTAAATCGAGCATTACGAGGTTGGTGTCAACACCAATTACGCTACCTTTTTCGCCGACGATCTGCGAGGCAATATAGCAAATTTTGCCGCCACCCGAACCTAAATCCAAAACGTTTTCGCCCGTCCGGACAAAGGCCGACGGATCGCCGCAACCGTAATCGCGCTCAATTATTTCAGCCGGCAAAATTTTCAGATATTCGGGATTGTAGTCAATTGGACAGCAAAGCTCCGTTTCCACCGCTTGGGCGGCGTGTCCATAACGCTCACGAACCGCCGATTCAACATCAAAAGCCATATTTTGTATAAATTTCTCCTACTTTAAAAATCCGAAAAATGCTAAATTTATTCCTGATGAAACGCGGAATTATTATTATGGCAAAAGTGCCGGAGGCGGGAAAGGTCAAAACTCGTCTCCAACCATATTTGACGCCCGAACAATCTGCCGGATTTGCCAAATGTCTATTGCAGGACACGATAAGCAAAGCAAAAGCCTTTGAGAATAAGTTGATAATAGCATACTCGCCAATTGAGCGACGAGACTTCTTTGATAGTTTGATGAACCATAATTTTGTCTTATTCGCCCAAACCGGGGAAAATCTAGGCGAAAGAATCTTTGCTGCTTTTGAATTCGCATTCAAAAATGAATTGGATTCAATCCTCATGATCGGCACCGACTCCCCGACTTTTCCGAGTGATTTTTTAAGCACGGCATTTCAGATTTTGGAACAGAAAGATTCAATTTTAGGTGAAACCGAAGACGGTGGATTTTATTTGATCGGACTGCGAAAATTGGATCAACGCATTTTTGAAAACGTCGAATGGAGTTCGAAAAGAACTTTTGAGCAAACTAAAAATAATCTGGAAAAACTTGATTTTACCTGGAGTGAACTGCCAATCTGGTATGACGTGGACGAACCGGGAGATTTGGAGAGATTAAGGGAAGATACGTTATTGCAAGAGTTTGCACCGAAAACTGCGGAATGGTTGAAAAAGTTTGATAAAGTTAATTTTCAACTTCATCGTCTTGAGGCGGATGGCGGTTGATTTTCAAATCATCGGCGCGAATCTGCAAAAGTCTTTCACGATTAAATTTAAGAAGTTCAATCGTGGCTTCTCCAATTTTAGTTTTTGCCAAAATTCTCAAAGTATCTTTTGACCAAGTAAAATGCTCATTCCAAGCCATTTGTCGAGGATTAAAAATCTGAAACTCACCGATTATTTGTTTATTTGACTTGTGACGGTTGCAGTGGAAACAAGCTAAAGCAAGATTTTCGAGTGAATCTGCGCCTCCGTCGGAGATTGGCAAAATATGGTCAATTGTGAACGTCACAAATTGCCAACGCTCATCAGCGTGACAATATTCGCACAGGTATTTTGCCCGTTTTCTTACTTTAAATTGTAAAAAGGGTGAGATTTTACGCGGCAAGATTTACCCCTGAGTTTTGAGTTGAGTTGCGAATCAAACGATTAACATGGCTCAAATAATCGTCAATTTCTTCGTAGGCAGAAAGTTCTATTTCTTCATCATCAGTCAACGAATCAGTTTTGTTTTTATTGAGTAAATTTTCGATTCTAGCTTGCATGTCTCTTGAGGCACGAAAAATTACCACGCCTTGTTCAATTTCCAATCTAACCGAGTTTTCTTTGATTACCTTTTTCAATTTTGGAAATTGCTGAATTAAAAGATCGTTCATTTCTACTTACTCCAAAAGGCCTTGCCGCTCGAAATCTCTTCTAAAGTTTCGGCAATTTCGCGTTCGTCTTCCATTTCGAGAGCGATATCCGCCATTGAAATAATTCCGGCCAGATCGCCTGATTCTTCGACCACCGGAACCCGGCGGATTTGTTTGTCGCCCATCAGACGAATCGCTTCAAAGACGAAATCCGAAGGTTTGACCGAGAAAATTTCAGTCGTCATGACCTGGCCGATTTTGGTCGTAAAATCTTGGCCGTCAGCAATTGCGCGAACGACAATATCGCGGTCTGTAATCATTCCGACCAGTTTTTTATCTTCCACGATCGGCAGACTTCCCATATCGCCGTCGCGCATCAAGACCGCAACTTCCTGCAAATTCATTTCGCGGGTGGCGGTCGTCACATTGCTCGTCATAATTTCCCGACAGCGTTTGCGGGCATTGGCACTAAACTCTTTTTCACTCATCACAGCAATATTTTGTTTGACTTCGCGCCAGAAAGCAAGCGAAAATTTGGCAATGGCAAGAGTTTATGAAAATACCCGCAAACCGGTGCGGGAAGGCAAATTGATCACTGTTGGCGAAACCGATTCAATCCCGTCGGGACGCAGCGCGACCATTCAACTCAAAAATGGCGGAGAACTGGCGCTTTTCAATGTCAAAGGCAATTTTTATGCGATTGAAAATTTTTGCCCGCATCGGGGCTATCCGCTGGCCGATTCGCGAGTTTACGGCGAAACGGTTGAATGCGATGTTCACGGTTGGGAGTTTAATCTGAAAACCGGCGAATGTGCCACCGATTCAAATTGTCCACTTGAAACTTATGAAGTAAAAATTGAAGAAGGGATGATAAAGATTTTGGTCTGAGGCGTTTGACTTAACTTTCGATAAGTAGTAAAACTGCCATAACGTCTTAAAAAATTCCATTCAAAATATTTCGTCGGGAGAGAAATTTTTCATGTCAAAAAAAGTCTTACTTTTTGGAGTCAGTTTTTTACTATTTCTGAATTTTGCTGTTTTAGAGGCTGTTGCGCAGGGACCGATTGATACTTCGGGCAATATCAATGGGGCAAATTATCGAATCGTTGTTCCGGCAACCTGGAACGGCACTTTACTTGTTTATGGACACGGCTATCGGGATAAAGCCGACCATCCGGGTGAAACTGACAATCGTAATGCCGATATTGCTCCAAGTCCGGAGTTGGCAACCGCATTACTCGCGCAAGGCTATGCGTTGGCCGGTTCGGCCTATAAAGACAATGGATGGGCGGTAGAAGAAGGCGTCCAGGACTTAAAAGATCTGACCGTTTATTTCCGTGATAATATCGCTCGACCGAAACGGACAATTGTTTGGGCTTTTTCGATGGGAACCATCATCGCGTTCAGGAGTATGGAGCAATTCGGCGGAATTTATGACGGTGCGTTATGTGCCTGTGCGGTTGGTGCGGGCGCCACCAAATCGTGGGACGGGGCGGGTGATTTAGCCCTTGCTTACAAGACGGTTTTTGGAATGCCTTCCTCGTGGGGAACATTTGGCGATGTCCGCGATGATCTTGATTTTGAGACTGAAGTTCAGCCGAAACTTGTTTCGGAAGTCATAAATCCGGCAAATTTTCCAAAATTTGAATTTCTTCGTCTGGTCACCGGAGTTCCGGGACGCGGGATTAATCCGCCGCCGCCGCCCAATTTTTATCCGGGTTGGATCTTTACCGATATGTTTTTTTCGATGGAAGCTCGCTCAGAACTGGAACGCCGGGCAGGTGGTCCGATTGTCCAAAACCTCGATCGTAATTACAGTTTGACCCCGGCGGAAAGAGGATATCTGATGGCTTTTGGTGTTCCATCCGCCGTCATTGATGGTTGGCTGAGTGCGATGAACGCAAATCGAAACGTCTCTGCCCCACCATCAGCCCGGAATTACGTTAAAAATAATTCCGATTATTCGGGCAAGATCAAGAATCCGATTTTGACCATGCATACCGCGATTGACCCGCTGGTCACAGTTTCACAGATGTATGAATATGCTCAAACAGTACAAAAGGCCGGGCGCAGTAATCTGCTCGTTCAGACCTATACCAACGGCAACGGACACTGCACCTTTACCGGGCCGCAATTGATAACTGCTGTCAACGCTATTAATGACTGGGCGCTCGCGGCTATCCCGGAGCAACCCGACCTTTACATCATCCCCGGCCTGGCGCTTGGCAAGCAAGCGCAGCAGCTCGCCGCCATCGCGTACGGGGCTATCGTC
>JANOEF010000416.1:0-6382 GCA_031413075.1 Acidobacteriota bacterium
CTTTCAAAGAACACGAAAGAATGAAAATTATTGTTGAAACCGAAATAATAGCAAGCAATTCTATTTCACCTAAACTCCTTCGTGAAATGTTATCGGAAGGATTAATAAGCCGTATTCCCGAAGGTATAACGGATGAAGAAGACGATTTTGAACCAATTAAAATTGAAGGGAAACCGCTTTCAGAATCAATTCTTGAGGACAGAAACTAATGGCGGTTTTGTTTTTTGATTCAAGCGGTTTGATGAAAAAATATGTGATTGAAACCGGAACGAATTGGGTTGTCAATCAGTTACGCCCTTCGGTTAAAAATGATGTTTTTATCGCCAGTATCACAGGAATTGAAATTACTTCGGCAATAATGCGTCGGGTAAAAGGAAATAAATTGAGCCGAACCGATGCCGATAAAGCATTGAAAAGATTCAAACGTGATTTTGACAAGCGGTTTATTGTCATAGATTTGACTTCACAAATTGTCGAAGCAGGAATTCTTTTAGCTCAAAAATACCCCCTGCGAGGTTACGATACAACTCAACTTGCCATTGCTGTCAACACATGCAACCGTTTAGCAAAAGGTGGTGTCACTAATTTCACTTTCATTTCAGCCGACAACGCCTTAAATACCGCCGCTCAAGCTGAAGGTTTGACGATTGACAACCCTAATAACTATCCTTAAATAATGAATTACCAACCAAACGAAAAAGGCTACTGGGGCGAATTCGGCGGACGTTTTGTTCCCGAAACGCTGATGTCGCCGCTCGAAGAATTAACTTCCGCCTATTTTGCCATCCGTGATGATGCGGATTTTCAAGCCGAATTTCTCAATCTCCTGCAGGATTTTGCTGGTCGTCCGACTCCGCTTTTTTATGCCAAGCGTCTGTCAGAGATGCTCGGCGGAGCTAAAATCTATCTCAAACGCGAAGATTTAGGACATACCGGATCGCATAAGATCAATAACGCCATCGGACAAGTTTTGTTGGCGCGAAAAATGGGCAAGAAACGCATCATTGCCGAAACCGGGGCGGGGCAACACGGCGTGGCCACGGCCACAGTTTGCGCCTTATTCGGTTTAGAATGCGTGGTTTATATGGGAACCGAAGATATGCGGCGACAAGAGCTCAATGTCTTTCGGATGCGGCTTTTGGGCGCCGAAGTGCGCGGCGTTGATTCCGGTTCACGCACCCTCAAAGATGCCATCAACGAAGCCCTTCGTGATTGGGTAACAAATGTTGATTCGACCTATTACCTGCTCGGCTCGGCATTGGGTCCGCATCCCTATCCGCTCATGGTCAGGGATTTTCAGAGCTGTATCGGACGCGAAGCCCGCGAACAGATTTTGGAAAAAGAGGGTCGCTTGCCCGATTTATTGATGGCTTGTGTTGGCGGCGGTTCAAATTCAATCGGACTTTTTCATCCGTTTTTAAATGACGAATCAGTGCGCATGATCGGAGTCGAGGCGGGCGGAAAAAGTTCGGCTTTGGGTGAACACGCGGCCCGCTTTATGAACGGCGGCAAAGTCGGCGTCCTCCAAGGAACCAAAAGCTATCTTTTGCAGGACGAGCGCGGAAACATTTCGCTCACTCATTCAATTTCAGCGGGTTTGGATTATGCTTCGATCGGTCCGGAACACGCATTTTTACACGACTTAGGACGAGTTGAATATGTTTCGGCTTCGGATGATGAAGCCCTTCAAGCCTTTCAAACCCTATCGCAAACCGAAGGAATTATTCCCGCACTGGAGAGTTCACACGGGATCGCTTTTGCGATAAAAATTGCGCCGGAAATGTCGCCCAACGAAATAATGCTGGTTAACCTCTCGGGTCGCGGCGATAAAGATGTCAATCAGGTGCAGGAAATGTTGGGTAACAAAGGTAAAATAAAATAACTCATTGAAGAAAAATATTTCACAAACAAATAGACACGGATTTAAGCTGATTGGCACAGATTTTAGTCGGAACGGCTTGTTAAGGGTGATGGCTGTGACTGTTCAATTGATTTTAAATGTTTCGGCAAGTTGGCGTAAAGTAGTTTTTTGCAATTTTCAGAAAGCTACCCAAACGGGTATGGCAAATTTTGATTTTATTTCGTATTGTCTAAATACCGCGACGATTAATCGCCGAACTTTGGAAAAAAACTTATTATGAAAATCATTTACCCTATTTTTATGCTAACGATTGGAGTTTGGCTGGCAACAGCCTGCCAAACCAATTCGTCAACCGCCAACAACACGGCCAATCAGGCCGCCAACAAGCCGGCTGTAGCCGCGAACCAAAATACTAATCAGGCCAAAAAACCTGAAGCCAACACGGCTGCGAATGAAACAAAATCAGAAACAAATTCAACCTCTTCGAGTTCAGCATCAACCCCAACAGCCGCTTACAAAGCCGCTTACAAAGCCCGCAAAAATAAGGACATTAAAGCCCTCAAGCAACTGATTTCGAAAGAAATGTTTGAATTCTTCGAAATATTGGGCGAAGGTAAGCCGGATCCGCTGGAAGCGGGGTTAAAGGAAATGACTGAACAACCGCTAGGCTCTTCGGATGAGTGCCGCAATGAAAAAATCTCGGGAAACACTGCTACGTGTGAATATCTGGATGCCAAAGGCGAGTGGCATACAGTGGACTTTGTCAAAGAAGACGGAGCGTGGAAATTGACCATTCCCAAAATGGATGAAGCAGATGGCAAAGAAAACGGTAAGAAATCAAAATAGAACAAAAGTTTTTTACATCCCAACTACTTTGAAAGGCGAGGAACATCTCGTCTTTTTTGTTTTACTAATTTCTGATTTACGATTATTTTATAACTGTTCCATTGAATTAGTTTTTAACCATGCAAACCGCCCCAAACCCAAAGAATTATTATTTTTCAATTCTCAAAGGCAGCAGTCTTTTTTTCATTCTGCTTTTCCCTTTTCAAGTCTTTGCCGAACAGCTTCCGCTCAAAATTTATTCGTCTGCTGACGGTTTAGCGAACGATGCGGTTAATCGAATCGTTCCCGATTCTCGCGAATTTTTGTGGATTTGCACAGGGGAAGGTTTATCGCGTTTCGATGGTTTCAGATTCAAAAACTATACTCAGGAACAAGGCTTACCCCATCCCAGCGTTAGCAATCTTTTGGAAACTAAAGACGGTGATTATTTGCTGGCGACCAGTGGCGGTTTGGTCGTTTTCAATCCACTCGGAAAGGCTTTTCGCTGGAACCTTATCGAAGGAAAATTGGAGCAGACTTCCGATGAACCGCCGATGTTCAAAACCTATCTCACGCCCGAAGCGCAAAAAGACAGTAAAGTTTCAAAAAGCATTGTCAGTTTAGCGACGGACCGAAACGGAACTGTTTATGCCGGAACTACTTACGGATTGTTTAAATTCTTAAAATCAGATCAAGATTGGTATTTTGAGAAAGTTGAATTCGAGGGTTGGAAGAATAAATTTGTCGGTTTCAATGCTCTCCTTACCGATTCCAAAAAAAATCTTTGGATTGTCACTAATGAGGCAATTTATGTATTAACCATCAACGGAACAATAACTAAAATCAATGAATCAGGCGGAAATTCGATTTTTGAAGACCGAAGCGGAAATGTCTGGGTTGATAGTGGCGGAAATGACTTTGGTATCAGAGTTTATTCGTATCTAAATGAAAATCAAATTCCAACTTTAACTAATACTTACACCACCAAAGACGGTTTAAGCCAAAACCACTTTACCAATGCTATGACCCAGACTTTAGACGGCAAAATATTTGTTACTTCCAACAGAAAACTTCACGAATATTTTCCAAATGCCAAAAATGGAGAACCGAAATTTCGTCAAACCGAGAACGAATTACTTACCTCCGCTACCGATAAACACGGCAATCTTTGGTTTTCCACTCACGGCAAAGGTTTTGCCCGCTATTTGCCGAATAATTTTTACACTTTTGCCAAAAATGACGGAAGCGAAAATGAGATGATTACCTCTATCTTTGGCAATCGTCACGGGGAAATTTTTCTGACGTTGGGCAAGAAAAAACTTGGGCGTGTCCACGATGGAAAAGTCGAAACTCTGCAACCGTTTGGCTTAATTATTCGGGATTGGATAGAATTTTATTTAGATTTTCAATCGCAAGACAGCGAGTTTTGGATTCCTTCAAATTTTGGCTTGCTCCGTTACCCCAAAGTTGCAAAATTTACGGATTTAGCCCGCACTCCGCCCAAGAAAATTTATACCACGGCTGACGGATTATTTATTGATAGAACTGTCGCCCTTTTTGAAGACTCTAGCGGAGACGTTTGGCTTTCCAGTCCAACTGACGATAATTCTTTACTTCGCTGGGAAAAATCAACCGACAAAATTCACCGTTATACTTTTGAACAAGGTTTGCCCAAATCAAACGGGGCTGTCTCTTTTGGTGAAGATACGGCGGGAAATATTTGGATTGGCTATTATTTTGGGCAAATCTTCCGTTACAAAGACGGAAAGTTTCGGGATTTTACCGAAGAAGGTTTGATTCCACGTAGTTTAGCCACCAAATTTTTGACCGATAAAAAAGGGCGTTTATGGTTTTCTACTTCAAGCAAAGGAATTTTTCGGGTAGCTGAGCCAAACGCGGAAAAGCCTGTTTTCACAAGTGTTTCTACGGCTAACGGACTTTCGAGCAATATTACTTCCTGTTTAGCTGAAGACAATTTTCACCGACTCTATATTGGCACAGGAAACGGCATTAACCGACTGGATATGGAAACAGGACGCATCAAAATCTTTACCCAAAATGACGGTTTGCCGAGCAATTTGATTCAAAAATGCTACGCCGATGTCAACGGAAATTTATGGTTTTCTTCGCTAAATTCGCTGATAAGATTCACGCCCGAAAACGAAAAAATTTCCGCGCCACCGCCGATGTTTATTGATGCTATCAGCGTCAACGGCAAGCCGCAGGCTATTTCAGAACTTGGAGAAAAAGAACTTACAAATCTTGAATTGGAATCGGACGAAAGGCAAATCCAAATCAGTTTTTTTGCAATTTCTTTTGATTTAGGCGAAACTTTGCGCTACCAATACAAAATCAATGAGCAGGGATGGAGCGAGCCAAGCGGAAGGCGAACCGTTGATTTTAATTTATCGCCCGGAACTTATAATTTTGCCGTCAGAGCCATCACCGCCAACGGTGTTTTGAGCGAAAATTCGGCGACTATTTCGCTGACGATTGCCCACCCGATTTGGCAAAGATGGTGGTTTATTTTATTGGTAGTTTTAACGGTTGGTTCGGTAATTTTTGCCGTTGTCCGCTATCGTTTGAGAAAAATTCGGGAAGTGCAAACCGTCCTCGAAGCCCTCAATAAATCCCGCGCCGAGCGTCTCGCCGAATTGCAGAGGGTTCGCACCCGGATAGCCACCGATTTGCATGATGACATCGGGTCGTCATTGACTCAGATTTCTCTTTACAGCGAACTTGCTCGTCAAAAAGAGCGGGAAAGCGGCAAAGCAGGCGAACAACTTGATATAATCACCAACGTCGCCAACGAACTGGTTGACACGATGAGCGACATTGTCTGGGCAATCAATCCGAAAAAAGACCATTTGCAAGATTTAACTCAAAGAATGCGCCGTTTTGCGGCCAATATTTTGACGGCCAAGGATATTGATTTGGAATTTAATGCACCCGATTCTGAAAATGAAATTCCATTGGGAGCAAACATCCGCCGCGAAGTCTTTTTAATTTTCAAAGAAACCATCAACAACATTGCCAAACATTCTGAAGCCACGGAAGCCAAAATCAAATTTTCGATCCAGAATAATCAACTCATCATCACCTTTGAAGACAACGGCAAAGGATTCAATCAAAATGAAAAGTTGAGCGAAAACGGACAGACAGATTGGAGAAAATTCAGAGGCGGCAACGGGCTTTTGAATATGCGGAAACGTGCCGCCGAATTGGGCGGAGATTACGAAATAAAATCCGATTCTGGGAAAGGAACAATTGTGATTCTAATCGTTCCGCTTGAAATAATCGAAGAAACATTGTCCACCGATGCACACAGATAAACATAAGCACCAATGCACAATTAACAACGGACAATGGACAATGAAGAAAACCCAAAAACGAAAGTGACTCAACTATTTGCAAACTTTTCTTGATTTTCAAAAGGTCGTCAAACTTTTGCTGACCTGCTTAGATGATTTTTTTTGATAGGCCAAAGAAAAGAATGGCGATTATTTTGAAAAAAGTATCTTCTAATCTTAAAAATCTGTGTTCATCTGTGTCTATCTGTGGATAAAAAACTCTTTTTCTACCTAAACGGGTGATGCTTTATTAAAATTTAAGAGTTAAGATTCATAGCGTAATTTGGAGAAACGCTATGGTAAATGCTTTATTAAAAAAAATGACCGAAACAAAAACAAATAATCC
>JANOEF010000417.1:0-9547 GCA_031413075.1 Acidobacteriota bacterium
ATCAGCCTCGTGTTTTTGGAAAGAGGAAAATCTGGATGGGTTGATATTTCTGCGCTGCGCCTTGCTTTCAGGCAGATGGAAATTTGTCATGCAAACAATTACAAATTTCTAAATGAGGGGGGACAAATGGGAATTGCACCCCTTTTATTATCCAATCTGATGGCATTTTCATATGCCGTAATAGCAAGTGAATATTGTTTAGTTTTCAAATACGAGTCAGCCAGATAGAGATGAGCGGTAGCCCAATCTGGTAACAACTCACTCGCTTTTTTGTAATAAGGGATTGAGTCGGCAAACTTATTATCATTGTAATAGGCATTGCCTAATCCAAGTTGAGAGTCGGGGTAATCAGGATTTATAAGCAAGGCATCTTTAAAGACGACAATGGCTTCAGGGAATCTTTTCAAATTGACATAAACATTTCCTAATTCGTTCTTCGACTCAATAAATTTCGGATTTATTTCGAGAGCTTTCTTAAATGACTTTTCTGCGTCCGGATATTTTTTCTTTTCCTGATGAACCAGACCTATTCTATAATGGGCGTTCGAGTTATTTGGCTCAAACTGAATTGTTTTTTGATACCAGATTATTGCTTCTTCAAAACGTTTCTGGTTAAACAGTGCATTTCCCAGCCAATAATTAGCTCTGGCATAATCAGGCTTAATTGTAGCGGACTTTTGAAAAGAGGCAATTGATTCGTCATACCGTTTCAAATTGTATTGACATAAGCCCAAATTAAAGTGGGCTTGATAAAACTCCGGCGATTGTGCGATTACTTGCTTAAAAGTGACGGCTGCTCGTTCGTATTGTTTATCAGTAAAAAGTTGCAATGCTTGGTTAAACAACTCGTTTTGGGCAGTGACGGTAGTTACCATTATTGAAAAGACAAATGTTAGGGCTAATAAAACTGTTTTCATTTTTTACTCCTGTTCGTTGGATTTAATCTCTCAGTAATAATCGCTGAAATCTATGAAAAAAAGGGTCAAAATATTTTTTACTGGTTTTTGATTATTCAATCAACCAAAAAAATGGTCATTTAGAATTTTGCCCTAAATCTTTTCCAAAATCCACAAAAAAAATCAGGAATCGTTGCTAACCAAATCAAATTTGTTATAGAATTAAGACAAATGAAAGTAATTAATCACGTCATAAACGGCGAAAATGTTCCGTCGAAATCCGGCAAGACGTTTGCCTCGGAAAATCCGGCGACCGAAGAAATTATTGCGGAAGTTGCGTTTGGCGAGGCGGAAGATGTGGACGCGGCCGTCCTTTCAGCAGATGAAGCCTTTCAAACCTGGAAAAATGCGACCGCTCTGGAACGAGGGAAACTCTTGTATCAAGTTGCCGATAAGCTGCTCGAAAGACGACACCAACTAGCTTTGGCAGAAACTGAGGATTCGGGTAAAACTTATCAAGCAAATCTGAATATTGACGTGCCGTTTTGTGCGGACTTTTTCCGCTATTATGCGGGCGCTGCCGATAAACTTCGAACTCCGGTTCCGGCTAATGAATACGGCACCCATCGTTATGCCACCCGTGAACCATATGGCGTGATCGGGGCCATTGCGCCCTGGAATTTTCCGTTGGTGATGGCAACCTTGAAACTTTCGGCGGCGTTGGCCTGCGGAAATACGATTGTCATGAAAATGGCGGAGCAAACTCCGGCGACGGTGACCATGCTGGCCGAAATATTATTAGAGGTCGGTTTTCCGAAGGGGGTAGTTAATGTGGTTCATGGCGACGGCACCACCGGTCAGCATCTTGTTCATCACCCACAGGTCAAAAAGATTGCCTTTACCGGTTCCTCGGTGATTGGAAAAATTCTGGGCGCACAATGCGGCGGAATGACCAAACCTGCGCTGCTCGAAATGGGCGGAAAATCAGCGAATATTATCTTTGCCGATGCCGATATTGACCTCGCCGTGAACGGGATTTTGCAATCCGGTCTGGGCAATAACGGCCAGTTTTGCCTGGCCGCCAGTCGCGTTTTGATTGATCATAAAATTGCTGATGAAGTGACGGCCAAAGTCATCGAAAAAGCGAAAAAAATTAAGGTGGGCGACCCGTTGGACTCTAGCTCAAATGTCGGGCCGATCGTTTCCCGGAAACAGTTGGAGAGAGTTCTGGGCTACATCGAAATCGGAAAAAACGAAGGCGCGGAAGTTGTCACGGGCGGAATTCGAATCGGTGATAAAGGTTATTTTGTTGAACCGACGGTTTTTCTCGGGATGACTCCGGAAATGAGAATTTGGCGCGAAGAGATCTTTGGTCCGGTGGTTGGCCTGACGACTTTTTCAACCGAAGAAGAGGCGATAAACCTCGCCAATGATAGTGATTACGGACTCGGCGCATATTTTTGGACCAACGACTTAAATCGGATGCACCGCGTTTCAAATGCCATGGATTCGGGTTTGGTATTCGTCAATATGCCTTCGTATATGACACCGATGATGCCGGCCGGAATTCGCAATTTATCCGGAACAGGGCAAAATTTCGGACTTGAGGCTTTGGAAAATTACACGAAATTGAAAGGCATCTACATTAATTATTCGGGAAAGATCTTTCCGTGGTTGACTTAAAAATCGGTCAATAAAACCGCGTCGTGTGTTTCGGTAATGAGGGGATAGAGAAATTGCTTTCCATCGGCTGACCATTCGGGGAGATTAGAAGTTCCATTTCCTAATCCTTCTAAAATCCTGGTTTCGCCGCCTCTCACCGGCAATAACATCAAGTTCAATTTTTCACCTACCGAATAAATTTGAGTGATATAATCGCCGGAAGAATGCCAACGGATTTGACGTTCATAAACGGGAATCGGCAGGGTGATTTTGCGGATCATCTCGCCGGTTTCGTTTAAAATCAAGGCAATTCGCCATTTCCGGTTTTCATCCGTGTCCATAAAATAACAGGCTGTTTTTGTCCCATCGGGTGAAATTGACGGAAAATAGCACCTTTCTTTGAGCATTTTTACATTTTGATGATTTTGCCCGGAGAGAAAAACGCCTTCGGCATAACCTATCCCGCGATGAAAGACAATTTTACCATCAATTGAAACGTCCGGGGCCTGGTCGTTACCTTCGGTTATTTGTTGCAGATTTTTTCCCTCGGCATCAGCTTTCCAAATTCCGCGCTGGCCGTTTTGGCGGGAGGAAAAAATCAAACTTCCATCAGAGGGCGAAACTGTTATCCCAAAACCTACCCTGGCATCTGTGGTCAGTTGTTGACGATCGGAACCGTCTTTATTCATCCGCCATATTTCATTTTTTCCGCTGGCCCGTGAAGCATAAATTATTTGTCCGTTGAGTCCCCAATCCATTTCATCAATATAATCTGAGGCAGTGAAAATCTCCTTAACTTTCAGTTTATTTTCTTTTTCTATGAATTCAGCGATTCGAAGACTCGAAAACGAATTTGTTTGGACAGCCAGAATTTTTCCATTTGCCGCCGCCAGCCAATTGTAATCAGTTAATTCATTGGTCAATTGTCTAATTTGTCCAGTTTGACGCGAAAGCAGCCACACTTGATTTGAGGAATCGTCATCAATTTTGGCGATAAAAGCCAATTTGTCGCCATCCAGCCAAGCTAAGTTATCAACCTCTTTCCAACGTTTTTCGGTTAAATATTGCTCGCTCCCGTCATCGGGGTTGACCATCAAAATCGTGGCAAAAGAACCGTTTGCATTTTTTTCAAGCACTGCTGTCGCTATTTTCGCACCATCGGGAGACCAGGCCACCGGACTGGATTTGAACATGCTGAAATAGCGTTTATCATGTTTAGCCCGAATCAAAGAACGTGAATTTGAGCCGTCAATATCAGCCACACTCAATAAAGTTTCTTTATCCCCGCTATTCGAATCAGTGTAAGCAAAACGTTTTCCATCCGGGGAAATACTGATGGCAGAGCCACAAGTAATATTTGGTAACTGGTTTGAAATCCCGCCAATAAATGGAATTCTCACAATTCGCGGGTCAACATCATTTTTGGAAAAAGTTGAGGCATAGATAAACTGATTGTCGGGTGAAACGGTTAGACCAACATATTCAATGGGTTGCGGTTCGACAATCCGTTTTTCGCTGCCGGTTTCGAGCTGTCGAAGCCATAAACTCTCTCCAGTTTCTTCTTTTTGTGAGAATACTGCAAATTTTCCGTCAGTTGACATCGTCGCATTAACGATTCTTCCACTGGTCGTCACTTTGGTTAAATTAGGTTGTTGATTAGAAGGTGGAGGGAGGGTTCTACTCCAAACCCAACTGATTCCGGCTATCCCCAAAACGAGAAGTCCGGCCAGACTCAACCATTTCCACTTAAAGGAAAATGTTTTAGGCAAAAATTGAGTATTGTCTTGAATTTCTTCGACCTGTTCGATTGTCAATTCTGAAATGGTATGGGTCTCGATAATTAGGATATTTTCATCTGTTTTGGCAACGAATTTATATCCTTTCCCGGGTATTGTCAGCAAAAATCTGGGCGAATTTTTTGTTTCTCCCAAAACTTTACGCAAATTGGAAACCTGCACCACTAAATTCGATTCTTCGACAAATTTATCATCCCAAACTGAACGCAGAATCTCCTCTTTAGAAACAATATTCCCATTGTTCTCAGCAAGAAAAACCAATAAATCGAAAGCTTTAGCGTGCAAAGGAACGACTTCGCCGGCACGTCTTAAAGATCGGTGCTCGGTGTCAATTTCAAACTCGGCAAAGCTAATTTTGAGAGGCATCAATTCTTTCATCGTCAATTTATAAAAATTAATAAAAATTTATCGGTAAATTTAGGACAATTTAGCCGGTAATTTGTCAATCTTTCGTCAACCCAAATTATGAGGCGAAAGGATTTTAAGTTTCGCCAAAATTTTAACAGAGACTAGCCAAAACCAAAAGACTTTTTTATGAGAGCCACCAGACGATTAAAGATCATTGCCGAAAAACACGAATTAACCGTGATTCGTTTCGCTTCAAAAGAAAGTCATTATTGCCAAAATTGTCAGGCTGAAACCCAACATTTAATTGTGGCAGAGATGGCGCAGGTTATGAAATTGTCGGAACGAGAGGTTTTTAGATTGGCTGAAAGTGAGCAAATTCATTCGATTGAAACGGCGGATGGAAGATTGATGGTTTGTATAGAGTCAATAAAAATCTAAACAAAATTAGGACGAAAAAATATGGTTTATATCATTAGCGAAGATGCAGAAAAATTTCCAAATACTTCAGCTCTTATTTTGAGGCAGATTTTAGCGGCTGTGGACGAAACTGATATTATGTTTGCTTTTCTAAAAGGTGCTTGTCCAAATTATACTTTAAAGGACTTGAACGACATTATGAGCAAAATTACTTCGCCATTTTTGGTTGGTTTTGTGCCTCGAATTACATACACTTATAAAAGTAATGATGATGAATTTCACTACTATGACCAAGAGACTCTAACTATTCATTTTGGGATGATCAGGGCGAGTCAAATTAATGATGAACCGCATAATTTAGGCTATCAAAAGTATACGAAAGCCGTCGTTCTGCACGAACTTGTTCATCACGTTGATTATATTTTAGACGGTAAATTTGAAGATTATGAAATTGTAGGCTCAAAAAAGAAACGAATAAAAGGAGTTCAAGAGCGAGGACATTATTTTGAGAAACTGGCATTCGGAGGGACAGTCACAATGAGCGGTGGAGTTATTCAAGTTGAAGACGCAGAGGAGTAATTTATTGGTTAGCCGAAATAAACCGGATTATTTCAAAATAAGATAGAAAAACAATAAAAAAGTAAAATAAAGGAGGGCTAATAAAAGCAAATAATTATGGGTGAAAAAATACATTTCTGGGCGGATATAAAAGATGATTTTAGACCATCAAGTGAAACCTTGGCGGATGAGCATGCAGGCGAGGACGAAGGTCTTTCGGTTCGATTAACCAGTCTGGCGGACTTGCAATCTGAACTTCAGTTTTTGAAAGTTGAGGGGCGAAAAGTTGATTTAATGGACTTTCATACCCATGGAAATAAAGGCTCAATTGCTTTAGGAGCGGAGTCTTTAAATGTTAATAATGTTGCGTTGAGATTAAATAATAAAGGGTTTGACAGAATTTTCAATCAGGATGCTTCCATCAACTTTGACGGTTGTAATGTTGGTCAAGGCTATCAAGGCGAATTTTTCCTCGCGCTGGTGGGGCGAATTCTGCTGGTTTCATCCGGCGGTAAAGTAATGGGAAATACAGGGGTCGGAATTGGAATGCCGTTTCTGGTGAAAGTAGGGTATTTATCTCCTTTGGGCATCGCCGGAGCTTTAATTCCGATTTCAAAAGGTGAAGGACCACATCCATTGGGGAGTTGGGTGACAGCACACGTTGGTATCGGTGGCTCGGTTCGTTTAGAAAATCACTCTTATTTAATTCCCGAAAAAATTAAAGAGCGAATCAGAGACGGTGAATCCCGGTTTGCCAAGATGGATGTAACTCATACATATTTTATGGCTACCAAACAACATCTTTTAGCTGCTAAAGATATGGTGTCGCAGGAAAATATGACTCCCAGTTTTCGTCGGATGTTTAATGCCTGCATTTATCTTCAAAAACTTGAGAATAATCTTTATGCAGCAGAGGTGGCAGAACGTCACTTCAGGTGACGTTTATCACTACGGATGGAAAAAAAAGGTTTTCAGATTGGTTGAAAGTGAGCAAATCCATTCGATTGAACCGGCGGAAGGAAAACTTTTGATTTGCGCAGATTCAGCCGTAAATTTTGAAAAATAAAGTCGCAAAAGTATTAGAAGAGAAAAACAATGGCATATAGAAAATAAGTTGAGGGGCGGTTGTTTCCGGTTTTGTATAACGTCACGATGACGGTTGGTTCGCGCAGATGGTTTGAAATTAGCTCTGACGATATCAATTTACTTAAGACCCAAACTTGCAATGGCTTCTCATGAGCCGAATAAGCGCGATGACGTGATGCTCGTTAAATACCTGCTCAAACGAATTTATCAGCACGGACAAAATGCAAATCCGCCGCTTAATCAAGCAAATGGAACGGCTCAATTGAAAATTGATGGTTTGTATGGACAAAAAACGCAAAAAGCTATCCAACAATTTCAACTTGAAATGTGGCGGAACGGGAACAATAATGCCACGGATGGCTGTGTTGAATCGGAACAGGAAGATGGCGTAACCACTTCGATTTCGATCACGATTTACAAAATTTCCTGGCTCAATAAATATTTTTGGCTGTTGTGTCCGAATCTGGCGCCCGACATCCGAGTTGATCCGGAATGTCACGGTGAACTCAAACAATCGTTGAGCAACAGCGGAAAGTAGGTGGAATTATGAAAAAATGCGAAGAGATTATTGAACAAAAAATTTTGGGCGAAATAGATGTGGATTCATATGAATTAAAAAAAATGCAACAAGGTTTGTGAGACAATTAAGTAAAAAAACTGAGGAGAGCAATAAATATGGCAATAGAAATGGATAACTACACTACTTGGATAGGTTACGGCGTTAAGGTTGGCGGAAGTTTAGTGCTTGTTGGAGCGGAAACAACAGATGGAAAGGTGTGTAATTTAGGTTATACATCGGAGGTTTATCCGTTTAATGTATCCAGTGTTCGGTTAGGTCCGGGACTAGGTGGAGCGGTTGGAACAGTTGGGATATTTGTTTTTAATTGCATCGACATTCAGGGTATGAGTGACACTCCTACTTCAGACTGGGCGCTCAATATTTCGTTAGGCGGGAAATGGTCAGAAATTGCCAAAGGAATTAGAAGACGCAGGTTATATGCGGCATTGTCTAGAACTATGGGTGAATTGACTAATGCCAGCCCTTCGGACGTGACGACCATCAGGAATACCGCATCGTATATGTATTCAGCAGTCGAGGCCGAAGGACTGTTGCCGGGAACTCCTACTGCTATTATTTTGGATATACCTACTGCCGGTATTGGAGTAGAAGTTTCGTTAAGCAAATTATGGGGAATAATTACAGTCGGCGACTTGATCACGCCCCTTACATCCGAAGAAATTAATGCCTGGACAGAGGGAGGCTCAGGCTCAGGTCCGGGAACTTAAAAACGATTTTCTTGAGTGGGGATTGTTTTTACTAAAGTTTGAAACTGGCTAGGGCAAACGCATCTAAATTTTACTGACAAGAGAATTATTTGCTTCTCATAACTCTCTGTCGCAGAGCGACTTAATGAGTTTAGGCAGTTCTTGTGCGGACTGCTCAGGTTGATAAATTGTCTTTGTCGCGTCCAGGGCAACTGAATTTATCTTCTTTATTTCAGGTATCACTGACGTGACACTGACTTTTATTATCACTTTCCGTGCAATAAATTACACGGCTCAAGTCAAATTGTCGCTCTGCGACATTTAAGGAAAAATTAGATGCGTTTGCCCTAGAAACTGGCAAGCAACAGCGGGGGCAAGCCTGAAATTATGATTAACTTGAAGTATAAAACTTCATCTTGACTCAAGATAAAGGGAAAAAAGACCCGCTCAAATAGATAACAGGTCTGGAAGGGTTGTTCTACGCTCGCGAAAGTTAAGCAACATTCAACTTGGAAAAAAACAATCACCATTCAACACAATTTTCTTCACTTCCAGCCTTCCCAGCAAAGTGAAGAAAAGAGGCAGATTGGCGGATGAAACTTTTCAGCTCGGTTTATTCGTCAATCTGCTTTCCAACACAAGCAGTTGATTTTTACGGACAAGATTATGAATAAAGTGATTTGTCAAAAATGCAACCACGAAATTTCAAACGAATTAGCTTATTGCACCAATTGTGGGGCAAAAATATTTATTCAGGAAAATAAAGCTAAGACCTCTCCGATGCCGTTCTTAACTGGGTACAATCAAGGTAAAAAGATAAGCCTTTTTGATCGTTGGATATTGAGTGTTGAAGATGACGATTCGGATGTTGGAAATTGGCAAAAGATTCTTGGAATAATTTTGTTAATTTTTCTCGTTTTTTTTCTGCCGTTCTTTCTGGTTCAAGAGTACAAAGAAAAAAGAATATCCGAAATTCAAAGAATGACATCTCCCACGCTGGAACTTTCGCCGCTACCTCCAAATCTTCCTCGAATGATTCCAAATTCTGACGGGGCAATTTGGATTGGCGTGCTAAACAGCAAAGCCATAAATCTTGTTCAGCCGCAATATTCGCCCGCCGCCAAAGCAGTTCGGGCAAGTGGCGAAGTTAATGTCCAAGTGGTGCTTGACGAAAACGGTGATGTGATTTCGGTCAAGTCAACCAGCGGTGAATACGTTTTGAGACCAGCGGCAGAAAAAGCGGCGCGGGCTTCAAAATTCAATCCAACCATTTCAAATGGAAAGCCGGTTAAGGTGACGGGCGTTATTGTTTATAACTTTAAGCCGCAATAGATTTGTCTTAATAATGTTTGAAACCGAGCCTGCTTTAGGTGTATAATAAATTCATTATAAATCTATAACAAATGAGGTAAATTTATGAGTGAAGCGACCACAGCCAAAGTTCCATTTCCGGTTTTTCTCCGACACAATGGTATTTGGGAAGGCACCTATACTTTGATTGATGCCAAAACCGGCGAG
>JANOEF010000418.1:0-5674 GCA_031413075.1 Acidobacteriota bacterium
CCTTGATTGGACGGTTTTATTTGAGCAAAAAATTATCAAAGGCTCGGCGACTTTGAATATCCAGCGTCCGCCTGACGCCGTCAACGCCCCGTTAATTCTCGACACCCGCGATTTGAAAATCGAAAAAGTCGAAATCTCAACTGGAGGCTCCGTTTTCAAAAAGACAACCTTTCAACTTGGACAGGCAGATAAAATTCTCGGCTCAGCTTTGACGATTCAATTGCCGAAAAATGTCAAACGGGTGCGGATTTTCTATTCGACCAGTCCGACCGCATCAGGTTTGCAGTGGCTTGCTCCCGAACAGACCGCAGGTAAGAAATCTCCCTATATGTTTTCGCAAGCCCAGGCGATTCATGCCCGTTCATTTATTCCTTTGCAGGATTCTCCCCAAGTTCGCGTCACTTATTCAGCCCGGGTTCGCACACCGAAAAATCTGCTGGCGGTGATGAGCGCCGCCGGCAATTCGCAAACTTCGATTCGGAACGGCGATTATCGTTTTTTGATGAATAAAGCAATTCCGCCGTATCTGATCGCGATTGCCGTGGGCGACCTGAAATTCAAAAGCTTAAGTAATCGCACCGGTGTTTATTCGGAATCTTCGATGCTCGAAAAAGCCGCCTGGGAACTGGCAGATACCGAAAAAATGGTAATTGCGACCGAAAAGATTTACGGAAAATATGCCTGGGGGAGATACGATTTACTGGTCTTACCGCCCAGTTTCCCCTTCGGCGGAATGGAAAATCCAAGGCTGACCTTTGCCACTCCGACCATTCTGGCCGGTGATAAATCGTTGGTTTCACTGGTGGCCCACGAACTGGCACATTCCTGGTCGGGTAATCTCGTAACCAATGCTACCTGGCGTGATTTCTGGCTCAACGAAGGATTTACCACTTATTTGGAACGAAGAATCATTGAAGAGGTCTATGGCAAAAATCGGCGCGAAATGGAAGCGATGCTCGGCAAACGCTCGGTCGTCGAAGAACTGGCCGAACTGCCCGTTGCCGATCAGATTTTGCATATTGATTTAAACGGCCGCGATCCGTACGATTGATTTACCGGGTTTCCATACGAAAAAGGAGCTTTGTTTTTACGCTGGCTTGAGGAAAAATTCGGACGCCAAAAGTTTGATCCTTTGGTGCGAAAATATTTTGCCAAACACGCTTTTCAGTCAATTACCACCGAAACCTTTATTGATTTTTTGGGCGAAAATCTTTTGGAAAAACATCCAAATATAGTTTCCCCGAATGAAGTGAATGAATGGATTGAAAAAGGCGGTTTGCCCAAAAATGCTCCGAGTCCAAATTCTGATGCCTTCACCAAAGTTGAAAAACAAGTCAAATATTTTACTGACGGAAAACCTATTTCAATCCAAATTATGCAACGAGATTGGTCAACTCAGGAATGGCTTCATTTTTTGAAATCAATGCCCGAAAATCTTGGCGCACCGAGGATGGAAGGACTCGATAAACTGTTTAATTTCACTAATATCGGCAATTCCGAAATTGCATTTCAATGGCTCTTAATGTCCATTAAAAACAATTATTCAGCCGCTGATATTCGTTTAGAGGAGTTTTTAAACAGCATCGGAAGACGTAAATTTGTGCGTCCCCTTTTCGCGGAACTAGCTAAAACACCGGAAGGAAAGAAACGGGCAAACCAAATTTATGCCAAAGCCCGAAGCGGTTATCATCCGATCACCCAGTCCGCGGTGGAAACTATTTTGAAATAAATTTCGATAATTTGGACACTAAGCACCAATTCACAATTAACCATGGACAATGGACAATGCAGAAAACCCTAAAACCAAAGCGACTGAACCATTGGCACACTTTTCTTTATTTTCAATCTGTCGCAAATCTTTTGCTGACCTGCTTAAAACAATGAAAATCAAGACAATAAAATCAATATTTTTAGTTTTAATTCTCTTTTCCCTGTGCGGCGTTTCAACAATTTTCGCCCTACCGCCTGAAAATTTGGTAAAAGAACTTTACCAAATCCACGACCAAGATGTGAAAGGCAATAAAGACCGAATCTTGAGTGGCAAAAATCGCAAAATGCTGGATAAATTTTTTGACCAAACCCTGGCGGATTTTATCTGGAAAGATTTGACTACCGAAAGAGACGGTGTTGGTGTGCTGGACTTCGATCCATTTTATAACGCTCAGGATTTTGACATCAAAAACTTTTCGGTTGCCAAAGCCAAAATCAACGGGCGCCAAGCAACCGTGATCGTAAAATTTACCAATTCGGGAACTAAAGAAAGCTTGAAATACCAGCTCGTGCGCCAAACTCCGGGGTGGAAAATTTCGGACATCGAATATACGGATGGTTCAAGTCTTTTGGGGTATTTTAAGGACGATGCCAAAAATTCTAACTGATAATCACTGACAGGATTAAATCTCCATCTCAATATCCGGCTTTGTGTCATAACCCTATTTTGTGTCAATAGTGCGGTTTTGTGTCAAAAGTTAGGGAATTTTGGGGGTTATGACACAAGGCCAGGTTTATTCAACTTTTTCACTACGCAGATTTCAGACTGACATCTAAATCTTCTTTTGTTAATGATCGTGTTCCATTCGGATCACAAATCAAATAAGTGTCCAGAGACTTCTTTTTGATATATTTTTTAGATTCCTTTTCTGACCAATTCTTTATATTGTGGTGGCACTTGTCCCCACTCTCGCTGTCGCTCTGGGGATATTCGCATTCTGTTGGGATGTCCTCCGCCGGGATCTCCCAATATATTGGCGGATCGCCCGTGAGCGAGTCGTAGAACTTGCGGATGTGTTCGCAGACTGACCCGCTTGCATCAATACCACATTGTATTTTAAAGACGGAGATGCCGCCGTCTGATGAGGAAGGTTTGAAGGAGAGACTCTTGAATCTTCCTTGCTCAACGTCGTAGTCTCTTGGATGGACGACTCTGATATACTCTGCGTGAACTGGCATATTTTATCGAAGGCATCTTTGATGTTAAGATTGTCTAAAAACTGAACTTGCTCATCGCCAATATTTTCTTCAAACGTAACGGTGTGATTTACCTCGAAAGTTAGGTCAATATTGTGATCGGCAAAATAAAAACTAATCATCACCTCGCCACTGTCGCCAGCAAAGGCGTTAAATCTTTCAATACCAAAGTCAAAACCATATTGTAAAAATAGTTTCCCGATTTCAATATTGAAATTAGTTACGGGTAATCCTTTTCCGAACCGCCAACCTACTGGAAGCGTAGCAAATGATTCTATTTTTCGGATTGTGGTGCTAATATTTGGCATTATTTCTTCAATTTTTTTACAGGTGTCTTTTTCGCAGTCTCTTCCGGTGGAAGCATACTGATTAGCGCACCGATCACGGCCTGATATTTTGATTTCGGAATAAAGACCTTGCTTACGCATTCCGCCATTACTCCCGTTTCGGCAATTGCAGCAAGTTTTTCTGGGGTAGGCTGTCCTGAGATAATCGGCTGAACAATCTCAAAAAACGACAGCAAATATCCGTCATCAACCACCGTTACTGTCATTTCTTGGCCAAGAACGCTAGCCATCCGCATTGGAACGCGATAATTTATCTTAACTTGGATCGTGCTTGATTCTGCCATATTTTGGAGACTAAAACGGGATGTATTCAGTAGTTTTGATTGACCGATACACCCCTTTCATAAAATTCTTTGACATCAATTGATATCAATTGATGTCAATTTCTCATTGTAGTAAAGTTTTATCGAAACGGCAAGATAATAAAAGTAGGGTAGCGTCTTAAATATTTCGTTACGCATTAATTTTCAGCTAGATAGCCTTTCCTCTATACGGCTTAAGAGTGTTCAGTGGCTTACTGTGTCGTTAATGCTTAATCTGTGTCAAAACTCTGTGTCAAAAGCGGTTTATGACACAAAGCCACAACATCCTAAACCAGAACTTTTTTTGAAACAAAAATGCCTCCGTCACCGAAGGCATTTTGCTCAAAAATAATTCTGATCGGGCTGACTAGTAGCGTGAACCGCCGCCGTATCCGCCACGTCCGCCGCCGCCGCCGCCGCTTGCACGGTTTTCGCGGGGTTTAGCTTCATTAACCAACAATTCACGACCATTCAGTTCGGTTCCGTTAAGTTTGGTAATTGCGCTTTCACCGGCTTCTTTGCTTGCCATTTCGATAAACGCAAAACCGCGTGAACGACCGGTTTCACGATCTTCGATAATATTGGTTGATTCAACCGTACCGATTTCTCCAAAAGCTTTTTCTAAATCTTCAACCGAAGTATTAAAGGAAAGATTTCCCACATAAAGTTTCATTGACATAATAATTTTCCACCTTTTCCCTCATTCCAAGGGAATTTCAAAAGAAGTGTCGAATCGAATTGAACTTCGGGGAAAAAACGGTAACCTGCGAAGAGTCGGGTTTCGGATGCTCAAGTTTTTAAGAGCGACTTCTGTAATTATAAACGAACCTGCTCTCGAACTTATCCAGAAAACCGTCTTTAGACGAGCACATCATCGCTGATGCAAGAGAAGGATTAACAAACTCATTGTGCGCTCTTTCCACCTTAATAGCAAGTAATATATGTATTTTGTCACAACTGCCGGTTCAGTGCCTCTTTCGCTCAGCTTTGGGCTTCGATTATCTGTCCTTAAATAAATCCGGACAAACTTGCAGTTCAAATTGCCAAACCCAACTACACTCGGGCAAAATAATATGTGAAATCATTCTCAAAAGTTGAGGTTTTTATGCGTTTTATAATTATATTTTTATTATGTGTTTTAGCTTTTGGGGCCTGCCGAACTTCGGAAAAGAATCCGGTGGCCGCCCCTGATGCCAAACGTTATCAGTTGAAAGGAAAGGTTGTTTCGGTAGATAAGGTCAAACGTAAAGCGGATATTGCCCACGAAAAAATTCCGGACTACATGGATGCGATGACGATGCCGTTTCCGATTTATGACCAGGATGTTTTGAATACTCTGAGCAAAGATGCCGAAATCAAAGCAGAAATGGTAGTCAATCCCGATCAGGAATATTGGCTTGAAAATATCATCATCTCCGCCGCTCCGACCGCCAATCAAAGAGTTCCGTCAATTAATGAAAAATTTGCCAATGAAGGCACCGAAACTCCTGATTTCAAACTGACCAATCAGGACAATAAACCTGTTTCCTTCAAAGACTTCCGCGGCAAAGCCTTAGCCGTCACTTTTATCTATTCGCGCTGCCCGCTGCCTGAATATTGCATTTTGATGTCCAGACGTTTTAGCGATCTGGCGATTCAACTGCAAAATAGTGCCGAGCTCAAAGACAAAGTTCGCCTGCTGAGTATCTCTTTCGATCCCGCCACCGATACGCCCGAAAGGCTGAAAAAATACGGAGTCGCTTATATCAAAAATCCGAATTATGATTTTTTGATCTGGCAATTGGCAACGGCTCCCGAAACGGACGTTCGTAAAATGGCTGATTTTTTCGGGCTTCGATACGAAATAGACGAAAGCAACAAAACTCAATTTAATCATTCGCTGAGAACGATAGTGATTGCGCCTGACGGCAAGCTCAAAAAAGTATTTTCGGGCGGCGATTGGACCAATGACGAACTTTTACGGGAATTGGAAACGACTTTGAAATAAGACAAAAATGGCATAAAAACTTTAGGGGAGTTCTAAAAATTCAAAAATCAGAGACAGTTCTGATAAATTGC
>JANOEF010000419.1:0-2084 GCA_031413075.1 Acidobacteriota bacterium
TCCTACCTGCTTGATTTCCAAGACGATTGCTTTGATGTCCCTTAAATCAATTACCTGCTTTTTTCTTCTAAATACGCCGCTGACGCTTCTCTTCAATTTCATTTCATCAAGGTCAATATCAATCCGCTCTCGCGTGGCGACAAATTCTAAAAAAAGCCATAGCATGAAGATACCAATGAACAAACAGGCATATTTGCCATCGGCATCAGTCTGGTTGATGATTTGAATTAAAGAAAAGGCTATAAAGGGAAGGCTAAAGAATCCGGTTACAAACAGCAACAAAAAAGGGATTTGTCTGATAACAACGGATGATTTATTTCGGCTCACCAGATTCATATCTTAAAAGAGAAATCAATTAACATAGAACTTCGTATTCGGCAATTTGATTGAAGGGTTTTAATTGTATCAAAAAGGGTCGTTCAGATTTTTCACTTGCACCAATGGTTAAATAGATATAAAAGGCTGAGAGCCTGTAATACTCTTTTTGAACCGCGTAATTCCTGAATTTATTTATTTTCCGAATTAAATTATTTCCATCAGCTCATTTACCGGCAGCGACCCCGGATATATGTTTCCGGCCGGAGTGAACATATATACTATTCCTTCCCATTTGCCAAAATCGTAGTTACTTGGAAAATACCATTGCGTTTGATCTGCCGCAAAAACCGTGGAATTGGTATGTTTTGCTAAATTGCTCATAAAAGTTTTGCCGTCGCTTAGAACGTTGGGGGTCATCGGTGATGAAATGCCGGTGTAAGCTGTCCCGCAAGAATAAATTACAATATACTTCACCAAGTTTTTAATCGCTACCCAATTTCCTACATTTGCGGGAGTCAAATCCTCCCTACCTAATTGCAACCCCCCTCCGCCGCCAAAACTAAATCCGGCAAAACTAGTTTGATAACCGTGACAAAGAATGAAAAGAGTGTCTAACTTTCCAGTTATTTGTGCGGCTGTATTTATCCGCGAAAATGCAGTTATTAGTGAAGTCGAGCCGTCAACATTAGCCGTAATGAGAGCGCCTGGAATAGGCGGAAGATAACCATCCAATCGCATATCTCTTAAAATAAAATATTTAAACATTATTTTCTCCTATACTGAAACTGAACAAAAACGAAGAATGCCCATTTGTCAGTTTCGTCTTTCTAATTATTTTCCCAGCGTCTGCGGAACATCCGATCAGTTCTGCCTTTCATGAATTTCTGCGTTGAAAGTGTCTCCGGTAATTGGATGTGACACTACAATACTCGCCAATTTGATAAGACAATTCAGAAAAAACATTTCAGATAACCTAACTTCCGACATTTCCCACGTGGTTGTAACTTCTTAGAAATAAATGGGTTAAAAAATGAGAAATTTATGTCCAATAACCCTTAAATACTGATTTAGGAGAAGTTAAAAAAGTTTTGTGGGAAATGTCAGTAACTTCATCCAGAATAAACATAAAAGTGCCGCTGAAAACGGCTCATCTTTAATTATCTTCCCGGCTCTTATCAAACTCAGCTCTTCAGGGTTCAAAGTCATCCAACCGTCGATAGTCATCAACAATTATATTTTTTGATGCAAAAACCACCCAACTTCTTCTCCATTGAGAATGCTTTGGATTAGCTTGTGATCTGAACAGAACTCCAACATTGCTTCTGAGAAAAACCTTAAATCAAAACTCTCAATTGGTAAGTTCTCATTTGCTAGAAATCGCTTGATTACACAAAAAGATGCCGCCATCAAAAGCTTTTGTGTAACGGAGTCCTTTACAGATGAAATTAACTCTGCAGATTCTTTTCCATAATAGAAAAAAGTTTATTACATTCTTTCACAGCCCGCGGGGTGTCACCGAGTTTTTGAAATATTTGCCCCCGCCAGTAATAAGGGTCGGTAGAACCAGGATCCAATTCGATCACTTTAGCATAATCATCCAGTGCCTTATCAAATAATTTTTGTTGGTATTGGAAAGCTTGGGCTCGTTCGTAATAAGCCGGCAGATAATCGGGCTTTAATTCAATCGCTTTACTTAAATCTTCAACTATATTCTTGTATGCGCCGCCATTGCTGTGGCAACTTGCACGATTGAAAAATGCCTCGAA
>JANOEF010000420.1:0-12624 GCA_031413075.1 Acidobacteriota bacterium
GTTTCTGCCACGGTACGTCGTATGCAAAGGCCAGCCCCGACGGGTGCGAGGTCGTAGCGATATTCGTTACCCCACGTGAAGCGGGTGACATCCCGGATCGCCAGGTAACACAGGTATGGCCGCGCCCACTGCGGAGGTGGACTTTCGTACTCACCCAATGACTTTCCGCCCCAAGCACCCAAATGAGGAGAGGAATCACCGATCTCTGCGGCGACTGCGAGAAAGTCTGGTTGAAGAACGTTGTCGTCGTCGACGAAGACGAGAACTTCACCCCGCGACTCACCAATGCCGCGGAGACGGGCGGGTGTGAGTCCCAGGGTGTCCTCGCGAACGATTCGGGCCGCCGCAATGTCTAAACCATGAAATCCGGGATCGTAGAAAAAGTCGCGCTGGAGCCGCCACGCTTCGCGATACATCTGTTTCCATTCGGCTCGCGGATCAATCTGGACTTCCATATCTGAGACATTGACAACACCTTCACCCGGTTTCGGCGGTAAAAAGGTGGACATAATTGTAAAGCGTCCCGGAAATTGTCCGACCAGCATCTTTTCGCCATTGGCCGAAACATCAAACTGGGTCACTCCATCCTGAACCTTTTCAGTTTTGCGAGTGCTGCCGTCAAAACGATGAAGCGTGGCGCCCGCGTTCGGGGTTTGGGCCGTGCCGCTCGCCGGGACTGCTTCGAGTAAAAAGATAGTTCCAGCCCGTCCGGCAGAGAGCCCCTGGTAACTGCGAGCCGCCATCGGCAAAGCGACAATACGCTGCAGGATTCTGTCAAAGTCAATTTTGACGGCGACAGGCTCAGGTTTTGCCCCGGGAGGTTTGGGAGTGACCGGCTTGTCATCTTGCGCTTTTTCTTCATCGCTTTCCGGCGCCAACGGCGAAGGATCATCACTTTTCAAAACTACGGCATAAACACTTCGCGTGGTTTGAAAGGGAAAACCCGACATATCGAGCCAGCCCGTGGTTGGGCCGGTGTCGGTGCTGGCGGTGAAGTAAATGTATTTGCCATTTTTATCAAACGCCGGAAACCGCGCATCGCTCAGACCGTCTGTAATTTGGGTGGATTTTGCCGTTTCGACCGAATAAGCAAAAATTGCACAGAGACGGTTTTTGAGTTGACGAGAATAGACAATCCATTTGTTGTCGGGTGACCAGTTGGCATCAACTACCTGAAAGGGGTTTTCAAACGGATTGGTGTCAACTTTAACGGTGGTGCCTTTTTCGATGTCAAGATGCCAAAGGTTCAAACGCTTATCTGTGTATAAGATCTTTTTGCTGTCAGGTGACCATTTCGGCGTGTAAAAATACGATGACGGATTGCCCAAAGATAGTTTTTTGACCTCGGTTACCCCGTCCTGACTCTCCAAATGAAGCAGATATTCGCCCGATTCGTCGGAAAAATAGGCGATCCATTTACCATCCGGTGACCAGGCCGGGTCACGGTCGGCCACACCCGAAGAATTGGTCAGATTTCGCGCATTTCCTTTTTCAAACGGAACGCTCAGGATTTCGCCGCGGGCTTCGAAAACGGCTCTGGCTCCGGTCGGAGAAATAGAAGCATTGGCAATTCGTCCGGCAACTTTTTCGAAGCGCGGACGCACCGACGGCAGATCTCCGTTGAGCGTAATGTTGACTTTATTAGCTTTACCCGATTGGGGGTCAAATAAATTGATCGAACCAAACTGTTCATAGACAATCATTCCGCTGTTCGCCGTGGCGGTTTTTAAGTCCAGTCCGGTGTTTGGAACCGCTTCGGCTACTTTTTTGGTTTTGGTGTCGAAAGAATAGAGAGTTGTATTTTTACCATTCCGGTCAGACAAGAAATAAACCTTGTCGCCAACCCACATCGGCGTGTAATCGTTGGAATTTTGTTTGGGAATTTCCTCAACACTCGAATCCGCTAAACTGCCGAGCCAAATTTTGGTGGTGCGTCCGCCGCGATATTTTTTCCATTGCTGAAAGGCGGGAGCCAACGGCATATAGGCGAGGCGCGAACCGTCAGGCGAAAATGAAGCCTGTCCGCCCGCCATCGGGAACGGTAACTCGCTTGGCAATCCTCCGCCCGTCACCGGCATGGTGAACATTTTCGGCGTCGGCATCCCGCCATCCCGTCCCGAAAGAAAAACAATAGATTTTCCGTCAGGTGTCCAGCCGACGACGTTATCCCCGCCCGGGTGATAAGTGATTCGTCGCGGTTCGCCACCACCGGCAGGCATCACAAAGACATCTACATTGCCATCATATTCACCCGTAAAAGCCACCCAGTTTCCGTCCGGCGAAAAATACGGATTACTTTCGACGCCAACCCCCGAAGTGAGCCGTTCGGCACTTCCGCCATCACGGGCAACTTTCCAGAGATCCCCGGCATAAACAAAGACAATATGCGTTTGATTAACGGTTGGTTGGCGAAAAATCATCGGTTTATCGGCTTGCGCGATGGTGTTCGACACGATGAATAAAATCAAAAATGTTAAAAAAATGTTCTTCATAATTTTTCCTGTTATTTTTTCAATCCAAAATCCAAAATCCCCAATCCAAAATCGTTAAGGTTTCCCAAGTCCAGTTCCTTTATGATAATTCGGATAATCCGGCCGTTTATATTCTTTTGGCGGATTTTTCTTTAACTCTTCGAGACACCATTCAACGGCTTTTTCGAGTTGCGGGTCACGTCCCTGCCGCCACATGGCGGGATCAAATTCGACTTCGATGTCAGGTGCGACGCCGACATTTTCGACTTCCCACTCGCCGTTTAGTCCGTAAACAGCTCCGTTTGGCGCGGTAATGCCTCCGCCGTCCATCAATTGCTGCATTCCCGAAGCGCGAACCAGTCCGCCCCAGGTCCGTTTACCGATGAGCGCTCCGACCTTTGATTTTTTGAAGAACCAGGGCATTGCATCTCCGCCCGAACCGGCTAATTCATTAACCAGCATGGCTTTCGGGCCGTAAATAGCTCCGGCCGGGACGTTCCAGTCTTTACCGTCGCGGAAAGCAATTTTGGCAAGCAGTGAGCGATTCAAATATTCAACCACGTAGTCAGCCAGCAGTCCGCCGCCATTGAAACGCTCGTCTATGACCGCCCCTTGCTTATTCGTCTGGGCAAAGAAATATCGTTGAAAATTAGAAAACCCCGGACCACCCGTATTTGGAATATAAACATAGCCGAGTTTGCCTCCGCTTAATTTGTCAACCGTCCGGCGATTGTCTTCGATCCACGTCAGATTGCGCAAACCAGTTTCCCCCGCGGTTGGAACTACTGTCACATTCCGTGCGCCTGTTCCATCCGGATTCGGACCTACTTTTATCACAACTTGTTTATTTGCCGTGTTTTCAAAGAGTTGGTAGATGTTATCAATCGCTTTCAAATCACGTCCGTTGACGGCAATTAAATACTCACCGGCTTTGACGTTGACCCCGGGAGCAGTGAGCGGCGCCCGCAAGTTTGGATTCCAGTTTTCACCGTTAAAGATTCGGGCAAAACGATAGCGGCCGTTTTCAATTTTGTAATCAGTTCCCAACAATCCGCCCGCCACAAAATTCGGTCGGGGAATTTCACCGCCGCTAATATACATATGTCCGACGGTTATTTGATTAAGCATTTCGCGGAACAGATAGTTCAAATCATCCCGGTGAGCAACCACGTCTAAATATGGGGCGTATATTTTTTTCGCCTTTTCAATATCGAGTCCGTGCGTGTTCGGGTCATAAAAAAAGTCACGTTGACCGCGCCAGATTTCGTTGAACATCTGTTTCCATTCAACTCTCGGGTCAACATAAACTTCCATTTCAGAAGTTTTAACAACGCCTTCACCCGGACGGGCGGGAATCGTTGTCGAAACGATATTCCAACTCGGACCTTGGGAAAACAGCATTTTCTCGCCGTTTGCCGAAATACGAAAACTGCCGATGCCCGTTTTGGCTTCTTCGAGTTTGCGTTTGTCCAGGTCAAATTTATGGAGGGTCAGACCAAATCCGCCGCTTTGCGGAATTTCGGTGAGGTAAAGAATTCCGGCTTTACCGGCATACAGCCCGTTAAAATTGCGCGTCGGAATTTGCGGGATTGAAATGACCCGCTGTTCAATTCCCTCTAAATCAATTCGGGTCGGTTCAGCCTCTTTTTTCGGGGCCGGTGGCTTTGGCGTGTCAGCCGGTTTTTCCGCTGTTGGCGAAGCGGCTGGCGCCGGGGTCGGGGTCGGCTTCGGTTCTTCCTTTTTCTCCGGCTCAACTTTTTCCTCGTCACTTTCGGGACTGAGCGGCGAAGGAATATCGTTTCGCAAAACTATCGCATAGACACTACGCGAAGTTTGATGTCCAATACCCGACATATCGGCAAAACTGATAGTTGGACCGAGATTGGTGCTTGCCGAAAAGAAGATGTATTTACCGCTTTTATCAAAAACAATGTAACGGGCATCACCCAAACCATCCGTAATTTGATTGGTCTGATTCTTATCTAACGAATACAAATAAACCGCTCGCAGACGATTATCGAGTTGTTTAACGTAAGTAATCCATTTACTATCCGGCGACCACGAGGGCTCTAAAATATCGTCAAGATCGGCAAAAGTGTTGGTGTCAACTTTGGTGTTCGTGCTTTTTTCGACATCCAGAATCCAAAGATTTACCCGTTGATCGGCGTAGGCAATTTTTTTGCTGTCAGGCGACCAAACCGGGTTGTAATAAAAATTCGGAGCCTCGCCTAAAGCTAGTTTTTTGACTTCGCCGGTGCCATCCTGACTTTCCAAATGGAGCAGATATTCACCCGATTCGTCGGAAAAATATGCGATCCATTTTCCATCCGGCGACCAAGACGGATCGCGCTCCATCACATTGGTGGTTCTGGTCAAATTTCGCGGATCGCCTTTGTCGGCAGGTGCCGAGATTATTTCGCCGCGGGCTTCAAACACGGCTCGGGCGCCGGTCGGAGAAAGTGCTGAATTAGAAATTCTGGTGCCGACCTTTTCATACCGCGGACGGACACCCGGAAAATCTCCGGCGACTCTGATCTCTATTTTCCTCGGACTCTTTGCGCCGGCTTCGAGTGTGAAAATCGTGCCGAACTGCTCGTAAACGATGGTGTTCCCGCTGTTTGAAGCGTATTTGATATCCAACCCTTTGTTTTCGACAACTTGCTCGACTTTTTTCGATTTGGTATCAAACGAAAAAAGCGTAACAAATCCGCCGTTACGGTCAGAGAGAAAATAAATCTTCTCGCCGATCCACATCGGACATTTATCATTGGAATTTTCACGCGGAACTTTTTCAATCGTTGAATCGGCTAATTTTGCGATCCAAATCGGCTGGGTTTGCCCGCCGGCGTGCCGTTTCCAGTCACCTTGCCATTGAGACAGCGGCTCATACGCGACAAAATTGCCATCGGGCGACATCGTTCCGCGATCAACCATCGGCAACGGAATTTCGTTGGGCAAACCGCTTGGGTCAGTCGGAATTGTGAAAAGCCGAAAGAAATTGGCGTAGCTGTTACGGTTTGAGGTAAACAAGACATTTTTTCCGTCAGGAGTCCACCCCGAAACCCGATCGGGCGAGGGATGAAAAGTCAAACGCTTCGGCACGCCTCCACTCGCCGGAACCAAATAGACATCAGTGTTGCCGTCATAATCCCCGGTAAAGGCAATCCAGTTGCCATCGGGCGAAAAATAGGGGTTATTTTCGATTCCGACACCGGTCGTCAACCGTTTGGCATCGCCCCCATTGCGCGAGACAATCCACAAATCGCCCGCGTAGCTGAAAACAATGTCGGTTTTATTAACCGTTGGTTGACGAAATAATGACGGCTTATCGGTTTGACCAAAAATAGACATGCCGGACAGCACTAGCAAAAGACAGACAAAAATCCTGTTCATTCAAACTTGGCTCCTCAAAGAAATTTTGTGTTTTCTAATTTTGATTTGAATTGCAATCAAAAACGATTTTTTTTGTTACTGTTTGATTCTACGACAAAATTGTCGGAAAGGTTGAGTTTTTTTGCAGAAAAAAGAGGAGATCAAAAAAATCTCCTCACCAAGTTTGAAAACAAGTTTTTTACAGTTACCTTAATGACTATTTATTCGCTGGCGCCGGAGCGGTATTTGACGCGGGCATTTCCTCGCCGCCGGTCAGACTAAATTTAACATCTTCTTTTAATTGGGAAAGTCTGATGTCGTTAGCGTTAAAAGCATCAATTTTCAGACTATATTCGCCATTGACCAACGGTTTATCCGGTTTAAAACTGTTGCCTTCGACCTTAAAATTAATATAGGGCGAAGTAACTTTGACCTCTTTCGGATAGAGTCCGATTTTGTAATATGCGGCCTCGGGGTAAGCATCCCATTTGATTTCCAAAGTTTTGGAATCAACTTTGGAGTTGGCTTTCGGGCTTTGCGCCTTCAAATCGGATTTGTAAAGATTCGTCGCCGGAGCGAAAAAAGTCTGACCGGCTTCGATTTTATATTTGGCGGCGGAAATACCCAGGCTCTGAGCGGCAAAAATAGACATCGGCGTATTGAAAACTCGAATTAACAAACCTTCATAATCTTTCGGCTCCACATTTTTAAATAAATATTCGCCGTTTTCATCAGTTTTAGTGGTGTATTGCTGACCACTGCAACCGGTGATAGTATTGAATTTTTCGCATAATTTTGCTTCGACATTCGGGGCCGGCTTTTCGTTGAACTGTGCTTTTCCCTGCACATTCGCTTTGCCGGATTCGGGCTTTTCTTTTTCGGTTCCTGTTTCCGACGTCACATAACCGTCCTTGGTTAATTGGGTGCCGGGCGTTTTAGACTCTTTTTTATTGGCGGTTGGGGGCGTATTTCCCTGGGTTGTTTTGGTTTCCTCTTTGCAAGCAAAAGCCAAAGACGCAATTGCAATTACAAAAATTAAAAGTGTTTTCTTCATTTTGATTTGATTCGGACTCCCTCTGTATATTGGTTATTTTATAGAAAAAAATCGGCACGTTTCTTAGAACTTTTGTCACCGATTTGTTTATTGAATGGATTTTCTAAAGTTTCTTGCAAAATTGACTATAAAAAATTTCGGGGCAAAAAGCCAGAAGCCTCAGTAAATCCATTTTGGATTTTGGCTTTTCAATCGTGCCAATTATTTGTCTTTCAAAACGCGCAGAACTTCCGCCACGCTCCAGGCCTGGGCAAAACATCCACGCGGGGAGTGAGGAGCCTCAGCATCAAAAATTTCCGAAATTTGTCCGATTCCTGCTTCCCCGAGATGCGTTTCAAAGCCTTGTAAAAATTCGGCAACGCGGCTTTCGGTTCTTTTAGTGTTCGGATTAACGCGGCGGTAGGCTTCCACAAAAGGTCCGATGAGCCAGCCCCAAACCGTGCCCTGATGGTAACCCCCGTCACGTTGCCGGGGCGTGCCAGTATAAATCGGGCAATAATCTTTATCCGTGGCTGAAAGCGAGCGGAGTCCGACCGGTGCCAGAAGTTCTTCTTCGACCTTTTGGACGATTTTCTTTGCCTGTCCGATGGAAAGCATCGTGTGCGGCAAACTAACGGCAAAAATTTGGTTTGGACGAATCGAAAAATCTTCCGTTTCGCCTTCGATGACATCAAATAAACAGTCGCCTCCTGCATTCCAAAATTTTTCGCCGAAACTCTTTTTGGCCATTTTTGTCATCGCGCGGTATTGTTCCTGATCGGCCGAATCGCCAAAATGTTCGGCAAAATTGGCCATAATACAGAGGGCGTTATACCAGAGGGCTTGAATTTCGACAGGTTTGCCGAGGCGCGGAGTGACGACCCACTCACCGATTTTGGCATCCATCCAGGTCAGTTGAACGCCTTTTTCTCCGGCGTGGAGCAAACCGTCTTCGTCCGCAAAAATTCCATACCGGGTTCCTTTGACATGCCAGGCAATGGTTTCGGCTAATTTGTCATACAAAAATTGGCGGACAAAATCATAATCTTTCGTTTTTTCGACATACGCCCGAATAGCTTCGAAATACCAAAGCGTGGCGTCAACCGTATTGTATTCAGGCACTTCACCGGCGTCCGGAAAACGATTCGGGAGCATTCCCTGTGACAAATGATTAGAAAACTCAAGCAATATTGACCTGGCAATTTCTTCGCGATTGGTCGCCAGAGTTAAGCCGTTTAAGGCGATCATCGTGTCGCGCCCCCAATCGGAAAACCACGGATACCCGGCAATCACCGTTTGGCCCGCACCGCGTTTGACGATGAATTGATCGGCCGCTAAAACGAGCTGTTTGGTAAAATCATCCTTCGCCCCGGCTTGCATGATGAGGGCTTCACGTCTCGCAATTTCCGTCATCCGAAAGCTCAATGCATCCGACAATTTTTGCGGTTCGGTCGAAACCAGAACCAGAGCAGCTTCGGTTAAATCAAATTTTAACGAGCACGGTTGAAACAGATCTTCCTGATAATCAAATCCGCGTTCCTTTTCGATGGCGTATTCAAAATTTCGATACCAATGCCCAGTTCTCTCAACCGCCTGGGCGTTATAGGTTAGATACAGCCCGGGCATTTCAGAGTTTGGTTTGAGATAGATGAGATTGTCGCAAATCTCGTAATTCGGATTAAAATTCGGCGTCTCATGCTGAAGCGAATGATAATCAACAAAGGATAAAAGCGGTTTCAGATCAATCGTGACGCGGGAAAATTCTGGACGCAGACCACCGACTACTGACCACTGGCAAACCGTCGTGTTTGAACCGTGCACCATAAACAGCGTCTTCTCGATTTCAATGCCTTCGACTTCATAGAGCCAACTCGGAAATGGATCCAAGGCAAATGATTTGAGATATTTGTAGCCTTCCGGATTGATCGTGTTCGGATATTGATTTGACGAAAGTTCGTAAGATCTGCCGTCAATCGTCAGTGTTTCTTCAAACTTAGAAAGCATCGTGATCCGGCCCAGCGGAGGACGGGTCGCCGGAGTCAGCAAACCGTGATAACGCCTCGTGTTGGCACCGGAAATTGTCCCGTTGGCAAATCCGCCGATGCCGTTTGTTTCCAACCACTCCCGCGAAGTCGCCTCCTCAAAATTATGGCAAATTTCTGAATCAAATTTTATCATTGCTTTTTAATTCCTTATGCAATTTAAGTTATTCCAAAACCGTCAAAGTAGCAAGAAAAAAGACTTGCCGAAAATGAGTTTTTGGTGATTGGAAATAATGCTAAACTATTCCCGGGTAAATTTTATGGATGAACAAAATGAGGTCAGAGAACGGACTAAACAGTTGGCCGCGGATTTTTTAAATCGCGGTGATGCCACCGGTTGGTTCGAAGCGCTTTATGATGAGGCTGGCGGCAATCACGAAAATATTCCCTGGGCGGATTTGGAACCGAATCGCTTTTTGGTTGAATTTGCGAAAAAAACTAATCTCCGGGGAACCGGCCGAAAGGCTCTGGTTGTCGGCTGCGGACTCGGTGATGATGCTAAATATTTGCACGACCTGGGCTTTGAGGTGACGGGCTTTGATATTTCGCCGACGGCGATCGAGTGGGCCAAAAAACTTAATCCCGAAATTCGTTTTGAAACAGCTGATTTATTTGCCCCTTTCCAAGGCTGGTTGGGCGCGTTCGAATTCGTCCTGGAAATTTATACGATTCAGCCGCTACCGCTTGAAATACGTCCCCAAGTGATTGATTCAATCTCAAACTTCGTCGCCCCGAACGGTCGAATTGTGGTTGTCACCCGTGGACGCGAAGATGATGAAATCCCGCTTGAGTTACCCTGGGCTTTGAGTCAAAAAGACCTTTCCCAATTTGAGAAAAACGGCTTGCGGCAAACCTATTTTGAAGAGATGTGGGGCGACGAAGAAACTCCGATCAAAAGGTTTGTGGTGGAATACGAAAACAATTGTTAATTGTTAATTGTTAATTGTTAATTGTTGTTCTTTTTTTGGTTGATAAAACAGGGAGAAGTTCCACTATTAAGGATCGTCTCCTTTTGCCATTAACAATTAACAATTAACAATTAACAATTACAATTCTTTTTGAGCTAACTTCGCCCAATGACGCAATTCACGTTTGCGATAATCGGGCGAAGTGTTGGCCGATTCAATAGCTTCTGCAAACATCTCTCGGGCTTTTTGATTCTCTCCCTGTCCCTGCAGAACTTTACCTAAATAATAAAGACCTTCGGAATCAACCGGACGACGCGTGACAAAAGTTTCGAGTGCGCTGCGGGCTTCGGTGAGCATCCCGGCATCCAGATAAGTGGCACCGATTTCGCGCCAAATTTCGCTCAAAGCATATTTGTCATTTTGCTCAACTACCACCGAAAAATAGTTTAACGCCTCCTGCAACTGGCCTTTCTGACGGGCGATTTTGCCTAATTCATAATTTGCATCCGGCTCATTTTTGTCAATTTCGACCGCTTTGGTAAAATGTTCAAAAGCTTTGTCCGTCTGCCTCCGTTGATTGTAAATCAAACCGAGCTGGACATGGGCATCAGCATCCCGCGGATTGACGGTGGCATTTTGCAGGTGACGTTTGAAAGCTTGACGTGAACGAAAAGCATTGCCAAAACCTCTGGCCCCGCCCGAAATCGCCCCGCCAAAATACAGATAAGCCATAATCAGCAAAAACGGCGAAAAGAGAAACGGCGAAATAAAGCGAAAAACATACATCCCGAGGCTCAAACCCACCCACGAAAGAGCTACCGTCAAAATACTTGCACCATAAGTAACTCCAAAAACTACACGGAGGGCGAAAATCATCAACAGTCCGAAAACCAAACCGCTGACCACCCAGAAACTGAGGTAGATTTGTGGATCAAGCGTTGTTTGATTGAGCACTATCCCCGCCACCGCAAAAGGTAAATGGGCGGCCGTCCAGGCCATCATTGTGCAAAGCGAAAACGTCCCATAGTCACGCCCCAACACGACACCGAAATTTCCCAAATGACCGAAAAGCGTTATCAATAAAATAGTTAAGGGAATATAAAAGAGAGCCATCGAAATCAGTGGGCGGAAAAAACCACCCGGCTCAAAGGAGAAAAAATAGAATAAACGGTCGCCGACTAACGGAATCTTTGGTTGTTCGGCTAATTGTCGCCGATATTCGGCAACAAGTTCCTGTCGTTTTTTTACTGATTCAACCGTTTCGCCCTCGTCCTCAATTTGTTCGTAAGCCGTCAAATCAAAATTCGGAATCGCGTAAGCGGCTTGTAATTTAGCATTTATAGTCCAATAAAAAGCGATTGAAATGACAAAAACAAAGACTGCCGCCAACAGCCAACTGCCTTTGTCCATCAGCTCGCTCATCGCCGAAACCGGACGGAAATAAAGTTGAAAGAGTAGTTTGAGATTTTCCATAAGTCACTTTTAGCCTAAGGTCGAAGTCAAAAAATTGTCAAGATTTTTTTATCAATGAGGTAATCTTCCCTCTTTCATTTTCCTTATAGTGTGATAAGATTGTCGAATAATCTTTAAAAACGAGGCACTATTACTCGTTTATTTTTTTTAAGTTTTAAGAAATCTTTTTAACAAACCTTTTTGAAATAATTTTGGAGAATATTTTTATGTCTAACTTAAACATTCCGGCGAATGTTACCAACAAAGAATTAATTAAATGGGTCACGAAAACCGCTCAGCATTGTGAGCCTGATAATGTCTATTGGTGCGACGGTTCGCAAGAGGAATATGACCGTTTATGCGAAGAAATGGTCGCGTCCGGGACGTTTATCCGCTTGAATGCAGAAAAACGTCCGAATTCGTTTTTAGCCCGTTCGCATCCATCGGATGTGGCCCGGGTTGAAGACCGAACCTACATTTGTTCATTGGCTAAAGGCGATGCCGGTCCGACCAACAACTGGATGGCTCCCAAAGATATGAAGCCAATTTTGATGGACAAATTTAAGGGCGCCATGAAAGGCCGGACGATGTATGTGATTCCCTTTTGTATGGGTCCGATCGGTTCGCCGATTTCGCAATTCGGAGTTGAAATCAGTGACTCGCCGTATGTGGCCGTCAATATGCAAATTATGACGCGGATGGGCAACAAAGCTCTCGAAGCACTCGGTGACGGAGATTTTGTGCATTGTCTGCATTCGGTCGGAATGCCGTTGGCCGAAGGTCAGGCAGATGTCGCCTGGGCGTGTTCACCTGATCCGAAAGATAAATACATTGTTCATTTCCCCGAAGAACGTTCCATCGTATCGTATGGTTCGGGCTACGGCGGCAACGCTCTGTTAGGCAAAAAATGTTTGGCTTTGCGGATTGCCTCGACCATCGGACGTGACGAAGGTTGGTTAGCTGAACATATGTTGATCGTTGGTGTCGAATCACCGGATGGACAAAAAGATTATGTTTGCGCGGCGTTCCCGAGTGCCTGCGGAAAAACAAATTTTGCGATGTTGATTCCGCCCAAACCTTTCCAGGAAGAAGGCTGGAAAGTAACGACCGTCGGTGACGATATTGCCTGGATCAAGCCTAACGAGCATGGCAAGCTCCATGCTATCAATCCCGAAGCGGGATTTTTCGGCGTGGCGCCCGGCACCAATTACAAAACCAACCCCAACGCGATGGAATCAATCCGCGCCAACACGATTTTTACCAACGTCGCGCTGACCGATGACGGTGATGTCTGGTGGGAAGGAATGGACGGCGACAAACCGGCTCATGCAATTGACTGGCAAGGC
>JANOEF010000421.1:0-3268 GCA_031413075.1 Acidobacteriota bacterium
TGAATTTAGGGGAGGTAGGAGAGTTTTCGCCGGAAGTGCTACCCCGAGGAAAATCAAGTGGATGGGAAAAAGGGCGAGTCAGAAAGCGACCAGCGAAGTATAAAATCAAGTTGAAAGGCAAAAAAAAGCCAAAACTGGTCCAAAAAGTAGAATGAAGAGGAACAATCAGAGCAGAAAAAGGCAAACATCAGCTTGAAAATCAAACAGGCTTTTTTCTGCTTTTATCTAAAGTCGAGATACTATCTAAGCCTTCAACAATAGTTAAAAGCCAATGATGATTGTCCTGTCGCTGAAAATGTTCGACTACCGGAATATCTTGCCAAATCAAAACATAATCAGTCAAAGTTTGATTCCAGGCCCGATACCGCGAGAATTTCTCTCCACGGTCAAAAGCTTCGGTTGAGGGTGATAAAACTTCAAAAATCACTTTCGGATTGATTAAAACATCACTATTTTTGTCCAAAAACTCAGGCTCACCGCAGACAACTGTCAAATCAGGATAGGAAAAAAGTCCTTTGCTGGTCTTTTTTTGTTTGATGTAATGACCGCTTTGAACTTTCATATTCGGAGAAAATACCTGACAGTTTTTACCCTTCAACTGATAAACCATTTCACCAATTAAATTAGTATTAACCGTGCTGTGACGAGGATTTTCACCGGCCATTGCCAAAACCTCGCCATCAAGAAATTCATGGCGTTCAGCCGAATTTCGCTCAAACTCCAAATATTCTTCAGTGCTGTAATTTCGCTCAGACTTTAATTTAACTAATCCCATAGCTACTTCAAATTTACTCCGACTATTGCCAATTCGCCGTTATCAGCCAAAACATTTCCCTTGACCAATTCGCTCTCGGTCAGTTGGTTGATGTTTTCGATCGGAACCAGAACGGCGGCCGGCTCGCCGTCTTTTTTCATCTCATCGGTAAGTTCCTGCACGCTCTCAAACCGTTTAAGTTTGCCTGTCTCGTCACGGATGAGCCGTTTTGCTCCGTAAAATTCGACGCTGTGCGAGATTCGATGAAGATTCAAAATTTTTGCCTTCTGATAACCATCGGCATTAGCTTTTTCGACTAAATATTTGACCGTTTCATGTTCGGCAAAGCCTTTGACCATAAAAATCAGGAGCAGAAAACAAGTCAGGATCGTGCCGCTCGAAAGCCCGAAAATGAGCCACTCGTTGTATTCATTTTTGACCACAAAACGCCGAATGCCGTCACCGACCAAAATCATTGCTCCGGGCAGTGCCGGCAAAATGTAACCGGGTAATTTCGAGCCGGAAAAACTGAAAAAGACGAGCGGGAAAATAATCCACGCCAAAGAAAAATAGCGTAAATAATCGCTGGGAATCTGCGCGATTCCCCGTCGCCAGTTTCGTGCATTCCACAATGACGAAAAAAGAAAAGGGAGCCATGGAATCGTCATGGCCGGTAAAATAAGCCAAAAGAAATAAAAAGGTTGCGGATGTTGATATTTGTTAGAGGTGTATCGCTGAAAATGATGTTGGATAAAAAACTCGTCAATAAATCCTTGTCCGTGAGCGAGATACATCGGTAAATACCAGGCAGAAGCTGTCAGAATGGCTAACGGAAGTCCCCAAAAGAGACTAAAGATAAACATTCGTTGGGGAAAGCGAAATTGAAAAAAATAATAAGTAAAGACGACGCCAAACGGAATGACCGCCCCGATCAAACCTTTGGCGAGGAGAGACACCCCGACAAAAACATAAAACAGAGCCAAAAAACCAATGTCTGAAAGAAAATAACCGCGAAAATCGTGGTCGCTCTGTGAGTGCGGGGCATACATTTCAAAGATCATAAAACAGACCAATGCCAACGCAATCGGAAAAGTTAAGATGATGTCAAAACTTGCTCCGCGGGAAAACGCGATCAAACCAATGGCGGTGGCTAAAGAGATTGCGGTAAATTTAGCTAACCCCTTGGCATTCTGCGAGTAAAAGCCTTTTTTCTCGACCATTTTTTCGACCCGGCAACATAATCGCCAGATGACCAAGACTGTCAAAAGCCCAAAAATTGCCGGGAAAAATCGTGCGGAAAATTCCGAAACGCCAAAAATTTTATAACCAATGATTTGCAGCCAATAGAGCAAAACCGGTTTTTCAAACCAATTGTAACCGCCCAAAGTCGGGGTCAGCCAATCATTTCGCTCAAACATTTCGCGGGCAATCTGCGAATAGCGCGGTTCGTCAGGGCCGAGAAACGGGATAAAATTAAGCCCGAAAAAATAGAGGGCCACAAAACCGATAATGACGACTAGCCACAAAGCCTTTGGAAAGTTAGAATTTCGCATAAGAGTTAAAAGTGAAAAAGTGAAAAAGTGAAAAAGTGAAAAAGTTGATTTTCAATCCGCTCACGATTTTACTTTCTAAAACATTATAACAACGTAATAAAAACAAACAAATGAGCAAATTACGAACAGCAGTTATCGGAGTTGGCAGTCTCGGCCAACATCACGCTCGAAACTATGCCGAATTAGCCGATGAAGGAAAGGGCGAATTCATCGGTGTTTGTGATGTGAGCGAAGAGCAAGCACAGACCATTGCCGAAAAAAACAATTGTCAGTTTTTTACCGATTGGCGCGAACTGCTTGATCAGGTTGAGGCCGTTTCAATCGTCACACCAACCGAAACGCATTGCGAAATTGCCTGTGCTTTTCTCGACAAAGGCGTCAATGTGCTGGTCGAAAAACCGATCGCGATGACACTCGAAGAAGCTGATCAAATGATTGCGGCAGCAGAAAAATCAGGCGCAAAATTGATGGTTGGGCACCTCGAAAGATTTAATCCGGCGATGGTTGCGCTCCGTCCGCACGTCACTAATCCGCTCTATTTCGAGATTCATCGGGTTTCGCCGTTTCCCAACCGCTCGCTCGATGTGGATGTGGTTTTGGATGTCATGATTCACGATTTGGACGCGGTTCAATGGCTGGTTGGATCACAGGTTTCGGCGAGACCACCGAAGCCACAGGCATGGCCGAAAACCAAAAAGCCGCCAAGACCGGAGGCGGCATCGCCAAGAACGCCCGTCTCGAACTCGAAAACCAAACCGGCAAATCCGTCGTGACCGGAGAAAATTACCTGCCTCCCGGTGCTCCAGAGATCACCCACGAGACGGACATGGATTGATGGAGTCGGCACCACACAAACCGGCTCATCTAACCCGAACACGCGATGGAGCCAATGAATTTCCCCGCCCTCACCCACGACCGAATCCTGAAAGTCGCCCGCACCCTCGCCGACCTCGCGGGAAAG
>JANOEF010000422.1:0-2888 GCA_031413075.1 Acidobacteriota bacterium
AAGCGAAACGCCTTTGTTCAGATAAGCCATCGCCAAATCATTAGCAAGTTCAGTTCGTCCGCTCTCAACTAAATCTTCATAAATCGCAATAGCTTTATCATATTCAATAATCGCTTCGGTTAATTTGCCTAAACTATCAAGCGAAACGCCTTTGTTCAGATAAGCCGAAGCCAAATCATTAGCAAGTTCGGTGCGACCGTTCTCAACCAACGGTTTCCGAATCTCGATTGCTTTGTCGTATTCGGCAATCGCTTCGGTTAATTTGCCTAAATTTTTAAGCGAAACGCCTTTTCTGATTTTAACTTCTGCCTGAAAGCCTTCTAATTCTATCTGTTCTTCTCGATTTTGAGTTTTTGTTTCCCCTTGGCTGAGTAGTTCGACGATAAGATTGTCGGCTTCTTCCGATGCTTTGAGGGCTGATTGATAATTTCTTTGCTCGATAAAGCCAAAGGCGGCACGGTCAAGTAATTGTGCCAAACTAAATTCTTTGCCTGTTTGACCGCGCAAACGTGCCGCTTCGCGCAAGGCAAATTCGGGATCGCTTCGGCGACCTCCGGCAACATTTACGTTTTCGCTTGGTTCGACTCGTTGGAAATTGATTGTTTCGTTGCCTAATGAAATAATTGGCGGTTCGATATTAACGATAATTGTTCGCACCGACCATAAGTCAGGGGCGGAATCACGAATAAGTTCTTTCGTGCCATCTGCGCCGACCAATAAAACCGGAACACTAAACTTTTGCCGAAAAGGATTACGATATTGATTGAGCCGCGCCATTCCTTCGCGCCACGCCGCTTGCCAAATTTCTTTTTCGTCGTCTTTAAGCGTAACGGGCGCAACAATCCAAACCGCGCCAAACTCCGCGCTCGGTTTTAAATCAAAAATACTCACGGCGAGATTTTTCAATTCGTCGGGTGTTTCGGCTGATATGATATAAAGTTGTTTCTTTTCTTTTGTTTGAAGATATGAGACGAGCCATTCGCGGCAAACTTCTGCCCAATCGCTATCCGGAACAAAAACCGGAATAAACGCGAATTCATCGGGTTCGAGGCTGAAATGCGTCAGAAGTTTTTGCCACTCGGCAAGTTTTGCCAGCGCGTTTAACCGCGCTTCCCGAAGCGTTGGCGGAGAATCTACGGAAATCATTATTTAGTCTTTGCGGAATCCGGTTTTGCCTTTTCCGCTTCAATTTGTTTGACAAGTTTATTAACTTCTTGCCGAATCAAAGGATGAATGTCATACCATTCTTCGCCGTTTTTGAAATACAAAACAAGGTGTGTATCAAGAAGTTGTGCCAAGCGTCCGGTATTGTCCGAAGTAAGTGCCGATGAATGAGTTCTTTCAATCTCTGAAAGCAAAAGCGCGTCTTCTTTGGAAATCGGCAAAAATGTGCTGCGAACGGCGGAAATAGCCTGTTCAATTTCTATATCGCTGATGGGAAAGTTATTTGTATCTAGCACGGCTTCGCGCAACAGCGATAATAAATCGCGGAAATGTCCGCCGCATAAATCAATCAATTTGTCGGCTTGCGTTCTATTCGGAGAATTCCAATCTGCGCCGAAAAATGTGTTAAATCCGTCTTCGCCAAAGCGTTTGACAATAATTTCACGGAATTTATTTTTACCTGCATTATGAGATTTCCGCGCTTTGCCTTTTTCCCAATGCTTCACGCACGGTAAAACCTCCATGCGGGTCTGCGGACTTTTCATCACAAATTTCAGCCATGGCGGAACGGTGTAAATAACGTGAATATAAGGCATTTTTAACATTTTATAATGTTGCGAGAAAACCCTTTCGACGCTTTCGATAACGGCTTTGTCATTAAAAAGCGAACCGCGAATTTGTTCGAGTGAGTCGAAAATAAAAACAATCTGCGTCTCGTCGCTCAAAGCACTTTTAATCGCTTTCACACCATCTTCAAAAAACAAATCAACTTCTTCTTTTAATGCGCCGATGCGGTTTTTCAAATGTTCCTGTATTTTCCGGCGAAACGAAGGCGTAGTTTGCAAAGCGACCTTCAAAGCCATTTCCGCGCTCGCCACACCGGTTTTGCCGACTCCGGCTTTCGGCGTAATTTCCGTTAATTCCAAATCCGTATTTTTCAGGTAATTATAAATTCGTGTCCAATAAGATTCGTGTTGAAGTTTATTTTTGACGTTGGCATTTTCTTCAATCGCATCGCTGAAGGCACCGGCTAAAACTATCAGAAGATCGGTAATATCAATCTCATCCGCCGGATTAATATATCTAAGCGCATCAGCATAAACCACAAAATAACCGCTTTCTTCAAGGTCTTGCTTCAAACGTAAAAGTTCGGTTGTTTTGCCGGAACCGCGAAAACCCGAAAAAAACTGAATGGTTTCAATGCCTGTAAGTTCAATATGTTCACGCAATTTTTCAATCGGATCGGGGCAATCCGGCAAATTATAAACGTCAACATAAAAGTCGTCATCCGGCTTTAACGCTTTATCGCGCAAGGCTTGATAAATTTTCTTTTTAAGTTCTTTCTGTTCAGCTAATAATGCCATATAAATTATTTAACAATAAATTATTGATTTTAATTTTCAACCGGAATAACCGCAATATGTTTAAGTATTGTGCTTTGAAATTATAACTTATTTTTAACACTTGAAATAGTTGCGCTATTACTCGGCAGATACTTTTTGCTTGAGTTAAAGGTAAAGAATAATCGAAAACTGTTTATTTGCAAAGAAAAAGCGTTCAAAGAAACAGACCGAAGTTTGAAACAATTGAACGCGTATCGAAATCTTAATTTTTACTTTTGCCCGTCCACCTATCTCCCGCTTTTCTTAATTTTACGCTTGACTCCTGTTTTTCTCGGTTTCGGTTCGTTTGGCTTAAATTTGAGACGCGTTTTTTTCCTTTTT
>JANOEF010000423.1:0-2892 GCA_031413075.1 Acidobacteriota bacterium
AACAACTGCCGTCCCGCCCGCTGCCCATCAGTAAGCGTAGCGGGTGGAGTGTCCAGCGCGATCTCACCACGGGCGAACGGGAATGCCGCGGCGTGGCGTTCGTGGCCCGGCCAACCGTTCTCGGCGGTGTGATAGGTGGTACCAGATCGTTTTGGCGGGTGGCGGCGATGACGAATTCGTCTGAGCGCCCGAGCCCCCACGCGCGCTTCATTCCGCGCGAGGAGATCTCGGGCTTCGCGGCCTGGCGCCCGAACGCCATCGGCGCCGGCGCACTCCGTTTTCATAAAGACTAAAATCATCTTTTTTAAGATCTGGAATATATCGCCCCTCCCGGTCACTGACTGTAACTGGAACACTGATCAGGTTTTTGTCTTTGGGAATCAGATCCGGCTCGATTTGAGCATTAACAAAAATAGCAGAAATAATAATGGAAAAAATAATAAAAATGGTCTTCATAAAACTTGGTTAACTTTCAACTTATTAAAGTATATTAGATTTTGCCTCGAAATTGAATAATATTTTTTGTTTTGCCGAGGGAGCTTGTTTTGAGGCTTTGAAAATAATAGTTTAAGCTTGTGGTGATGAACAAAAAATATCGGATCAATGTCCTCTATCCATTTGTTGCCATCCTGATTTGCATTATTTCGATGGTAGTCGGGCTGGCCCAACAGGGTCGGGTATGGTGGTGCAAACAAGGCGATTACTCCCTCTGGTCGAGCGATATTTGGGCGGCCCATAACTCGCAACACTTTTTCGACCCATACACTTTTACCCATATTTTGCACGGCTTATTATTTTTCGGCATCGCCAATTTGCTCTTATCTGATTATCGGTTGCGTTGGAAGTTTTTTTTCGTCATTTTAGCAGAATGTTTGTGGGAACTCCTGGAAAACTCAAATTTCATCGTTGAACGCTATCGCGCTGTGACGATTTCATTGGATTATTTTGGGGATTCAATTTTAAATTCTGCGGCCGATGTTTTAAGCTGCGCTTGTGGCGCATTATTAGCCTACAAACTCAAACTTTGGGCTTCAATAATATATTTTGCGATGACTGAAATTATACTTTTGTTTTGGATCCGCGACAATCTGACACTCAATATCATCATGTTAATATTTCCGATTGAAGCGGTGAAACAATGGCAGTGGGGTTTGTAACTCCGGTTACCGGGTTATTGATGAATTTGGGCCGTTTGGCCTCCAATCATCAGTAACCTTTGAAAATTATTTTTCCCCTCGTCCGGCCTCAGTGTCAGTTTCTAAATCAACTACTAATTTCCTAACCGCAGGTTGGTCAAAGGTTTCAATCCAGCGGATAGCTTCATCTAACACCCGGAGTTGATATTGTTTCCAGTTTGATTTACCGGCGACAGACCCGATTTCGCCATCGTAAAAAGCGGTTCGCGGAGGACGGACTTTGTCGGGAATGGTGCGTTCGACTGCCAGCATCATGGTTGGCACCCCGGTTTGTTCAATGGCCCGCGCCACGATGCCCAAGGTCTGGTGGCAGAGCCTCGAGGCCGGAATCAAGAGTGCCGCATGACATTCGTAACGATTAACTCTTGCGGCAATTCTCGGCGCCAATTCTTCGGCAACCTGAGCGGCATTCGGAATAAAACCATTCATCGTCCACCAAACATTGTTCAGTTTACCGATGACGCCATTAGCCTCGTATTCGAGCAATCGCTCGACCGGAATTTGGGAGTTCATATCCGCTTTGACATACATTGGATCAAATCCGCGGGCGGCATATTTTATGTCTTCTGCTTCAACCTCAATCGGGATTTCCCTAAAGCTCGCGTCGCCTTCCCGCGAAGACGTATCGAACGGTTCGGTTCCGTCAATATAAGCGCCGGCGGAGGTGATGAGGGCCAAATTTGCTAAAGGAAGTGACCGTTTCAAAGGCACAAACGGAGCATAAACATTCTCAACAAAGGGATATGTGGCCAAATTTTCATTTCCGCTCCAAAGCGAAAAACGATTCTCAAATTCTGCTAGTTTTTCAATCAAATCCATAGTCATGGTTGCAATCATATTATTAAATTTAAAAATCCAACGGATTTTTACTGGTCGTTTTGGTCTCAAGAGTTTTGGTGTGACGGGCCCGATACGAGAGGATAAAAAATGTCAGAAGGGCTGCTATCATCCCTGTTCCCAGAACATAGACCGAATATTCATGAAGTCGGTTAAATTGAATTCGATTTGGATCATCCTCGGCTAAACTTTCAATGGCCTGCCCGACAACAGTCCGAATCTGACTCATCCAAAATGCGATCATAAATTGTCCAACAGCCGTTGCCGCAATTAGAACGCTTAATAAAAACCTTTCGACCAACAACGCAAACGGTATTGCCTGACGGCTGGGTAAAAATGAGGTTAAAAGCAACAAAACGCTAATTATGAGTCCACTGATATTAATAATAAAAAGCGTCCGCGAAACAACCAGCCCAGCTAAATCACGTTCGGCAATCACCGCAAATGCGCTTGGGGCAACGGCAAAACTGAAAAAGCAGGCTGCCCCGAGCCATAAGGAAAGTAAAAGACTTCGTAAATCACCGACAATTTTTAGCATATATTTCAGTTACATTATGAAGTTTTTCCTTCAAAAGGGCAAAAGTAGAGATGTAGTAATTGTTTGAGGTTGGTGCTTAATTTAGTTTTTTTAGCCAACTTGGGTTTGAATATTTCCCCGACTGCCAACATTAGACCTAATCCCGAATAAGAGATTGGCCTGCGAAAATGCTCGAAAAAAAGAAAGTTTCCAGGTTTTTGTTTTATTTTTAGCGTCTTTTAGCGTGTTTCGCGGGAAAATTTTCTTGGTTGCTTGATTATAAAGTTTATTTGTTTAGACTTTTTAAGTCTGATGCAATTTCCAAGTTCAATATCGAGCGAT